>NZLV01000242.1 GCA_002694345.1 Maricaulis sp. | reverse complement strand
GCGAGGGCGCCCAGAAACAGGCGCTGGGCTCGTTGGTGAAATCCTTGTTTGGGGGCTCACCGCAACGTCTGGCCCAGCACCTGATCCAGGAAGAACAGCTGACCCTCGACGATATCGAGGCGCTGCGCGCCGAATTGCTCAAGGACCAGGACGGGGAAGGAGAGGCGTCATGATGATGGTCGTCCTGCAAGCCGCCGGCCTGACCTTAGCGGGCGCGACGGTTCTGGCCGGTCTGGTTCGGGCCTTTGACCGCTGGGCACCGCCGCGCATGGTGCGCGAGCGCCATGACCTGGCCCTGGCCGCTTTTCTCACTGTGCCGCTGATCTTCCTGGCGGCAAGCTGGCCTCATGCGACTACGTCCGTGGAGACGGCGCCAGCCGAACAGGGCTCCGTCCAGGCCGTGGGTGACGCCATTCAGGCCGGCAAGTTCGGCAATGCCCGCGAATTGCCCGACCTGTCTGACCTGACCGACAGGACCGGGGCGGGCCTGATCGCCGGGATCGACTGGCCGGTCGACCAGATCGCGATGGGCGCTGTGGCCGTGTGGTCGGCAATCACCCTGGGCCTGTTCATTCGCCTGGGCTTGGACCTGCTGGCCCTGGGCCGCTTCAAGCGCCGGGCCCGGCCGGTCGACTTGCCGGACGATCTGGCCCTGTCGCGCCGTCTCCCGGTGGCGCGCAGCGTTGAAGTTGCAGGCCCGATGCTGGCCGGCTTCCTGCGTCCGGTCATTCTGGTGCCGGAAGGCTTCGCGCTGACCCCGGCGGCCCGCCCGATCCTGGAGCACGAGATTGCGCACGCCCGCCGGGCTGATACCTGGGTCGCTCTGGGGCTGCGCTGTGTGTCCTGCCTGTTCTGGTGGGTTCTGCCCCTGCGCGCGTTTCCCCCCGTTCTCGATACGGCGCGCGAAACCCTGTGCGATCGCGAGGCTGTGCGCCTGACGGGCCAGCCCCGCCTGCTGGCCGGCGCGCTGCTGGACACGGCTGCGGCTGCGATCCGCACGCCCTCCCTGGCCCTGGCGGCCGCGCCGACCCGTTCCGGTCTGGCCCGCCGCATCGGTCATCTCACCTCCCCCGACCTGCAAACCCGAAAGGATAGTGTCATGCGTTTCGCCCTGATCTTGCCCGCCCTGGCGGCCGGAAGCCTGGTCCTGACCCCGAATGTCGGTGCCATTGTCGACGTGCCGGACATGCCGTCTCGAGAGCTGGACGCCGCCCTCGATCTGGACGCGCGCCTGTTCCATGCGGTGCGCCGCGGACGGACCGGCGACATCGCAGACCTACTGCAGGCCGGTGCCGATCCGGATGTCCCCTACCGGGGCGATGGCACGGCGCTGACCCGGGCGGTCAGCCGGGGTCATACCGACGCTGCCATCCTGCTGCTGGAAGCCGGTGCGGACCCGGATCTGGGCGTGCGCGGCGACGGCAATCCCCTGATCGCGGCGGCCGAGCGCGGTGACCGCGACATGGTCGCCAGACTGATCGCCTATGGCGCCGACATCGAGTCGGCCTGGTCCGGTGATGGCAACGCCCTGATCGCCGCTGCCCGTCGGGGCCGGTCCGATGTGTCCCGCTTGTTGCTGCAAGCCGGTGCCGACCCCAACGCCTATGTTCGCGGCGATGAAACCCCGCTGATCAACGCCGCTCAGCAGGGCCGGATGGATGTCGCTGCACAACTGGTCGAGGCCGGCGCCGATGTATCCCTGACCGTGCTGGCCCAGCGACGCGATGGTGTCGATGAATACCGCTCGCCCCTCAGTGAGGCACGCCGCAATGGCCATGGTGACATGGTGCGGTGGCTGGAAGCGCTCGGCGCGACCCACAATCCCCCGTCCGAATAGGATGGCCGGGCGCGTCCGCAGCCCTGATCTGACCGGACGCGCCCACCCCAACCCCTCTTAAAATCTGGAGTTAGTGATGTTGCAGTCTGCTTTCGCCCCGGTGGCGAAACCCTTTGTCATGCTTGCCAGTCTGGCCGTCTGTCTGGCCGCCACACCCGCCCTGGCCCAGTCGCCCGGTGACTTCACGGACCAGCTTCGCCCGCGGATCCAGCGGGATGGAGATCCTCTGGTCTGGACCCTGGAGGCGCGCATGGCGCACTACGGCGTCCCCGGTCTGGCTGTGGCCATTATCGAGGACGGTGAAATCGTCCATGCCGCCGGCTATGGCGTCCTGCAGGCCGGTTCCAACGCGCCTGTGAATGCCGACACCGTGTTTTCCGCGGGTTCGGTCAGCAAGGTGGTCTCTGCCACCCTGGCTCTGCGCTTGGTGGAAGCGGGCCATCTCGATCTCGACGGGGATATCCTGGCCCGCCTGACCTCCTGGACGCTTCCGGCGGATCGGGATGTGGCGGCTGGCACGCCTGTGCCGCTGCGCGCCATCCTCTCGCATACGGCCGGTTTCAATCTGCATGGGTTTGCCGATTTCCAGCCGGGCGACGCCTTGCCGGATGTGCTCGATACGTTGAACGGAACCGCGCCGACCGGTGATGATCCGCTGGCACGTGAAGCCCCGTCCGGACTGGCCTACCGCTATTCCGGCGGCGGCTACACGCTGGCGCAACTCCTGATGACGGACGTCCTGCAACAGGACTATCCCGAACTGGCGGACCGCCACCTGTTCGAGCCGCTGGGTCTCCACCGCTCCAGCTTCTCCAATCCGCTGCCGGAAAGCTTCGGAAACATTGCCCGGGCTCATAATTCGCGGGGCGAACCTGTTGCCCTGCCGCGTGGTTATGAAGCCATGCCGGAAATGGCCGCGTCCGGATTGTGGGTGAGTGCCCGTGATCTGGGTGTCCTGGTGGCCGACCTGATCCAGAGCTATCGCGGGCAGGGGCAAGCCCTGTCCCGGCCAATGGCGCTCGAGATGATGACCCGCATCGCGCCCAGTGAACACGGGCTGGGCCCGCGTCTGGACGGCAGTGGAGCCGATTTCATCTTCCATCATGGCGGTTCCAACGATTCCTACCGCGCCTGGATCGAGGGTCATCTGGTCACGGGCGATGGCCTCGTCATCCTGACCAATGGCACGCAGGGGCGTCTGCTGATCGATGAAATCCGCAATGCGGTAGCCGATGTCATGGGCTGGGAGATCAATCGCCCGGTCCTGGCCCCCCGGATTGCGCTGGAGGCAGCGGATCTGGAGGCCTATGCAGGCATTTATTCGGTCGATCCTGCCTTTCCGGCCTCCATGCGCCAGCAAATGCAGGGCTGGATCTTCCAGAGTGATTTGGAATTCCGGGTCCAGGACGGTCAGTTGCAGGCGGGCCGCGCCGGAGGTGATTTCTTCAGCCCGCTGGTTCCGCTGTCGCCCAACCGGTTTGCCATGCCTGATTTCGCGCAGACTGTGGGGCATGCCGAGTTTGAGTTCCACCGCGATGCGCTGGGGCAGACGCGCGGCTTCACCTTCCATCTCTCCAACGCCCAGTCCCACTATCTGCGGCAATAAGCTGTTGGCACAACACGTCTCTTCCGATGTGCAGCCAAGCCTGTAGACTGGCAAGGCAGCACATTGGGAGGGGCGGGCATGCGGATACTGGTTGCCGGAGCATCGGGGTTTATCGGCTCGCATGTCGCCGCGCACTTGCAGGCCCTCGGCCATGATGTACTGGCCGCAGCCCGCGGCGTGACCCGGGCCAGCCGCCGCCAGCCCGATCTCAACTGGATCGCTTGCGATTTCCGCACCGACCGCGTCGAGGACTGGCGCGCCCGGCTAAAGGGTGTGGAGGCCGTGGTCAATTGCGTCGGCGTCCTTCAAGACGGGCTTGGCGATGACAGTCGGGCCGTGCATGTCGAAGGTGCTCATGCCCTGTTCCAGGCCTGTGAGGAGGCAGGTGTCCGGCGCGTGCTTCATATCTCTGCTGTTGGCGTGGAGGATGCGGCCGGATCCGCCTATTCCCGCGACAAGCTGGCCGGAGAGGCTGCGCTGAAGGATCGGGCACTCGACTGGCTCATCCTGCGGCCCTCACTCGTCATTGCCCGCAATGTCTATGGTGGCACGGCCCTGATTCGATCCCTGTGCGGTCTGCCCTTCATCACGCCCGTCGTCGGGGGCGAACAGGTCTTTCGTCCGATCGCCATGGAGGATGTCTGCGCCGCCATTGCGCAATTGGTCGAACCGGATGCCCCGTCCCGCCAAAGCTTCGATCTTGCCGGCCCGGAACCGGTCCGTTTCGACGATCTTTTCCGGGCTTATCGCCGCTGGCTGGGGTTCGGTGAGAGCCGGATCTGGTCCATCCCCCGCTGGCTGGCCCGTCCGGCCTTCTGGTTCGGTGATGCGCTGGGCTGGCTCGGCGTGCGCACCTCGATGCGGACGAACTCCCTCAAGCAGCTCGACTTCGACGTGGAGGGAAATCCGGAACCCTGGCTCGCCGCAACCGGCGCCACTCCCACCGGATTTCACGCCTGGCTCGCTGCCCATCCCTCCGGCGTCCAGGACCGCTGGCAGGCCCGTCTGGGTTTCACCCGCCCTCTGGCGCGCTGGGTATTGGGGCTCTACTGGCTGCTGACCGGCATCCTCTCTCTGACGATTGCCAGGGACCATGCCTACCAGGTCCTCACCGAGGCCGGGTTTGATGCCGCTTCCAGGCCCCCCTTGCTCTGGTTCGGATCCCTGTTCGATATCGCTATGGGGCTGGCGATGGTGGCCAAGTGGCACGTTCGCAGTATTGCCGCGATCATGGTTTTGGGGACTTTTGGTTATGTCGCGACGCTGTCCTGGACCTACCCTGTCCAGTGGGCTGATGCGCTGGGGCCCATTCTCAAGGTCTTCCCGATGATGGCGCTGGCCCTGATGATCGCCGCCACCGAGGATGAGCGCTGATGGATGTCTATCCGCTTCTCCGCCTCATCCACATCCTTTCCGCCAGCGTCCTGTTTGGCACCGGGATGGGGATTGCCTTTTTCATGCTGATGGCCTGGCGCAGCGGGGATCGTGCAGCCCTCGCCTTGACCGCCCGCCACGTCGTGCTGGCCGACTGGGTCTTCACCGCGAGCGCAGTGGTTCTCCAACCCTTGTCCGGTATCGCCCTGGCGCATCTCGCCGGTTGGCCGCTCGGTGCGCCCTGGCTGCTCGGAACCTATGCCCTCTACGCCTTCATCGGTGCTTGCTGGCTGCCCGTGGTGTGGCTCCAGTACCGCGTGAAAACCCTGCTGGAACAAGAGGCTGACCAAGCCCGGATCGACCGGCTCATGCGGATCTGGTTCATCCTCGGCTGGCCGGCCTTTGCTGCCCTGATCGGAATTTTCTGGCTGATGATCACCAAGCCGGGGGGGTAAAGCTTTCCACCGTGCCGGTCGTCATCCGCCCGGAAGCCTGCAGCGCGCCGCCGATGGAGTAGATCGTGTTGCCGATCGCGACACCGCCCAGGCCATGGCGCGGGCTGCGCATGTCCGGTCCGGCGCTCCAGGCATCGGTTTGCGGATCATAGACCCAGCACTGCGGATAAACCCCGCCGCCATCGTCGAACCATTCCCCGCCGAAAGCGTAGATTTTTCCGCCCGCCACGGCCGCCGCCAGCCCGCCCTGCGCTTGAGGCATCGGCGCCAGACTTTCCCAGCTGTCGCTGACCGGGTCATAGGCTTCATGGAAGGCCTGGTTGCCCTCCGCTACGGTCCGCCCGGCCACGACATGGAAACGTTCGTTGAGCACCACACCCGCCGCCGAATTGCGCGGATTGGGATTGGGGGCTGCGCGGTGCCAACGATCGGCCGTGGCGTCATAGACGAAATGTGCGCCGCTATCGGAATGGTCGGTCCATTGGACATTCGCATCACCCGCCGGCTGCCGTCCGGTGGCAACATGGATCATCCCGTTCAGCGAGACCGCACAGGTCTCTGCGAAGGGCTCCGGCAGCGGCGCCATCTCCGCCCAGCTGTCAGCCTCCGGATCATAGCGTGTATTCGTCGCGAGCATCCCCCAGATCCCGCCCTCGACGGCGTGGAAGCCCCCGATGGCATAGACCGCTCCGGCATGGC
>NZLV01000241.1 GCA_002694345.1 Maricaulis sp. | reverse complement strand
GGGTGGGGATAAGTTGCGCTGGTTCAGCACTCCCTCTCCCTTGGGAGAGGGTGGCGCGCATGCGCCGGGAGAGGGGGAAATCCCGGTGCTTACAGGTAATCGCGAGGACCTCGCCGTTCCCCCTCATCCGCCCTTTCAGGGCACCTTCTCCCCGGGGAGAAGGAGGGCGTTGGCCTGACTTGATTCAGGCCCCCCGCAAGCGGGGGCAAAACTACTCCGCCAGGTCGCGGTCCTTCACGGTGGCGCCATCGACCACGCCTTCGCCAGGATAGAGCACGACGACATCGTCTGCGGACAGGCCGCCCAGGACTTCGGCGTCGACGCCGTTGTCGCGGCCGATCCGGACCGGGGTGAGGCGGGCGCGGTCCTGGTCGATGCGGTAGACGGCCCAGTCCCCATCCTGGCGGAAGAGGGCGGCGACGGGGACGCGAAGGGCGTCTTCACTGTTCCAGACGGTGATCGCGGTTTCGACGCGATAGCCATGCCCCAGGGCTGACCAGTCGGCCGGCTCACCGGTGAAATCCAGCACGACATTGACGCGCTGTTCTTCCACGCCGAGGGCGGAGACCTGTTCGAAGCCATAGGGTTCGACGCGGCGGACGCGGGCGGGCAGGGGCGGCGCATCGCGGCGCCAGCCGGTGATCTCGGCGGCATCGCCCGGTCCGGTCTGGACGGCATCGGCGGAGAGGAATTCAGCGACGATTTCCAGTCCTGACGGTTCGCCGATCTCGAGCAGGGGAGCTCCGGCTGCGACCGGGCCTTCGCTTTCGCGCACCACTTGCAGGACGCGGCCTTCGATCGGCGAGCGGATGTCGAAGATCGCGGGGGTCTGGTCGCCGGAGCCGCTGCCATGGAGATGGACGCGGGCCGCCTCGATCTCCGCCTCGCGCATGCGGATGGCGGCCTGGGCACGGCCGGAGGCCGCCTGGGCGGCGCGCAGTTCGGCGGCGGCGCGGTCAAGCTGGGCCTGGGAGGCAATGCCGGTTTCGCGCAGGCGGGCGATGCGCGTGTGTTCCTCGCGGGCCAGGTCGAGGGCGGAGCGGGCAGTCTGGGCCTCGGCGCGGGCGGCGGAGAGGGCGGCTTCGGCGAGGGCGATGGCGGCTTCGGCCTCGCCCTGGCTGCGGGCGTCGAGAATGGAGGGTTCCGCTGGCAGGACGCGGGCCAGGACATCCCCGGTGGTGATCTCATCGCCCGGCTCCCAATCGATGCGGAGCAGGCGGCCGGAGACCGGGGCGGCGATGGCATAGACATCGCGGATCCGGGTGCGGCCCTCATCGCGGATCTGGACCGAGAGCGGTCCGCGCGTGATCGGGGCCGTATCCACCAGCACCGGTCGGGGCCAGAAACTCCAGCCGATGATGGCGATGACCAGCAAGGCCGTGACCGACCAGAATAGGGTGCGGAAACGAAGCGTCATGACGGTCTAGTCTCCCGATTTGAGGGCCGCGACCATGTCGAGCCGGTTGAGGCGCGCCCGGACCATGAGGCCTGAGGAAAGCGCGACGATCAGCACGACAAGGACGGAATAGCCAAACGTGGCCGGCCGGATGATATAGGGCAGGCGGAACAGGTCCGAGCTCATCGCCTCGGAGAAATACCAGGCCAGGCCCGCACCCATCAGGGCGCCGGCGGGCAGGGCGATCAGGGTGAGCAGCGCGATCTCGCCGAGCAGGACATAGGCGACCTCGCCGCGCGTGAAGCCGAGGACGCGCAGCACGGCGAGTTCGTGTTCGCGCTCGGAAAAGGAGATGCGCACACTGTTGTAGATCACGCCGACAGCGATCATGCCGGCGAACAGGGTGTAGATGTAGATGGAGGCGCCCATGCCTTCATCCATCAATCGCTCGAACTGTTCGCGGGCCTCGTTCTGCAGGGAGACCTCGCCGATCGCCGGGGCGTTCTTCAGCTCGGCATAGAGCGTGTCGGCCTGGTCCGGATCAATGCGCAGCCAGGCACCGGAAATGACGGCATCCTCGCCCAGAAGCCGGTTGAGATCGCCGATATCCATGATGGCGCCGGAGCCGATCAGCGTGGTGACGACATTGGCCACGGAGAGCTCGAAGACGGGCCGGTTGCCCTCGGTGATCTCGACCTCGATCCGGTCCCCCGGTGACACACCCAGGGGGGCGGCTAGGTCGCGGGACAGGATGATCGAGCCCGGCGGCGGCGTGACGGGACGGCCCTGGCTGTCGATCAGGCGGGACAGGTGGGCGCCCGGCGGGGCCCCGGTCAGCGCCATTCTTTCCTCATGCCCGGCAAACCGCAGGCGGGCCGGGGCATAGCGAACCGGTTCCGCGGTCAGCACGCCGGGCAGGCGGGCGATGGCATGCAGGGCGGCGCGCGGGCGCGGCTCGACCAGGCTGACCGTCACGTCCTGGCGGTTGGACTGGTAGAAATGGGCATCGATCATCGCCCGCGTCGCATCCAGGAAATACATGGAACTGGCCAGCAGGCCGACCGAGATCGCGACCCCGGCCAGGGTGAAGGCGGAGCGGGCCGGCCAGCGCAGCGTATGGCGCAGGATCATTCGCGATTGCTGGTCGAACCGTTTCCAGCGGGCCAGTGCGGCACCGAGGGCGCGCGAATAGTCCGGCGGCGGTGAGGGGCGCATGGCTTCGGCCGGTGACAATCGTGCTGCCCGCAATCCGGCCAGCATGGCCCCGCCGCCCACGGCCAGCAGGGTCACGCCCAGCGAGGCGGCATAGACCGAGGCGGGCAGGTCGAAGAGGAGGAAGGGGAAATGGTAGTATTCGATATACATGGCCGCCATCAGCCGGCCCAGCCAGGTCCCGCCGCCCACGCCCAGCGCCAGTCCTGCCGCGCCGATGACGAGGGCGAATTTGGTGTAGTGCCAGACCACGTCGCGGGAGTGGTAGCCGAAGGCTTTCAGCAAGCCGATCTGGGCGCGCTCCATGGCGATCAGCCGGGTCAGGACCACATTCACCAGGAAGGCCGCCACCACCAGGAAGACCGGGGGCAGGAGCGAGGCCATTGTGCCGAGCTGGTTGATCTCGCTGGACACGAAGGCGTCGGAGATATGGTCCTCGCGGCCATGGGCGCCCGGCGCGCCCCAGGGCGCCAGCAGCCGGTCCAGCGCGTCGATCACGCTGCGCTCCCGCGCGCCCGGCTGGAGAATGAGCGCTGCCTCGTTGAAGGCACCGGCGCTGTCGGCGGCCTGTTCCAGCGCATCGCGGCCCATCCAGGCCACGCCGTAGAGCCGGTCATCGGGCACGATCTGGCCGGGCGCGATGGCGTAGACGAATTCCGGCGCCAGGGCGAAGCCGACCACGCGGAATTCCTCCCGGCCGCCGCGGATCGTGGCGGTGACCCGGTCACCAATGGCCAGGCCATGGGCGCGGGCAAACCCGTCCAGCAGGACGATTTCCTCGCGCTGGCCCGCCCGCGGCCGGCGGCCCTCGGTCAGGTGGATGCGGTTGACGCGGGGCAGGCCGGTTTCCGGCAGGGAGAGGATCAGCCCGCTGGCCGGGGCTGACAGGCCGGGCATGTCGAACAGGACGGGCTGGCGGACCCGGGCCTCGACCTGGGCCACGCCGTCCAGCTGGTGGATCGCCTCGGCGACACTGTCCGGCGCGCGCACCACGGGGGCCCAGACATCGGCAAAGCGGTAGCGGTCATAATAGGCGTCGCGGGTCTCGCGCAGACTGTCCAGCATGCCGGCCGAGACCACGAGCACGGCGACCCCGGCGGCCACGACCAGGGCGATCGCCAGGGCCTGCAGCCGGATCGCCCAGAGATCCCGCACCATTTTCCGGTCCAGGCGCGCCGGCAGGGCGGCGGCGATATCCCGGGCCCGACCGGTCACCAGCTCAGCGCGTCCGGCTCGACCGGATGCTCATTGATGCGGCTGTCGCGGACCTCGCCATCGGCCAGGGTGATGACCCGGTCAGCCATGGCCGCCACGCCGGCATTGTGGGTGATCAGGAGAATGGTGGAGCCGAGATCGCGATTGACCCGTTTGAGGGCTTGCAGAACGCGCACGCCGGTGGCGCTGTCCAGCGCACCGGTGGGTTCGTCGCACAGCATCACCTCGGGCCGTTTGGCGATGGCGCGGGCGATCGCCACGCGCTGCTGTTCACCACCGGACATTTCCGCCGGAAAATGGTCGGCCCGTTCCGCGAGGCCGACCAGGTCCAGCGCGTCGAGGGCGGGCATGGGGTTGCTGGCGATCTCGGTGACCAGCTCGACATTTTCGCGGGCGGTCAGGCTGGGCATGAGATTGTAGAACTGGAAGACGAAGCCGACATGATCGCGCCGGAAGCGGGTGAGCTCATTGTCGCTGATCGCGGTCATGTCGCGGCCGCGGAAATCGAACTCGCCGCCGCTGGCCCGGTCCAGACCGCCAAGAATGTTGAGCAGAGTGGATTTGCCCGAACCGGAGGCGCCCAGCAGGACGACGATCTCGCCATTGGGAATGGACAGGTCGACCCCGCGCAGGGCGCGCACCTGGGTGGCGCCTTCGCCGAAGACGCGGGTGAGACCGCAGGTCCGGAAACAGGCGACCGGCCCGTCTGTCTGGTCTGCTGCGGATGGCGGGGCTGACCGCATCGTCGCCGTGCTCCCTTTTACCCCTACTCGCTAGCATTGTTCCGGCGGCGGGCGAAGAGGGCGGGAAGCGGCAATCGGTCTCAGGCCGGGCTTTGAACCGCTTTCGTCAACATGTGTCCATAGGAGCGCGAGATGCAGCGATAGCCCTCATAATAGCCCCGTTCCGCCAGCAGGCGGTGCAGGCGGGGCAGGTTGTAGGGCGGCACGGCGGCGAACATGTGGTGTTCCAGATGGAAGTTCACATGGTTCGGCGCGACCAGGAGGCGCTCCAGTCCGTTGGCGAGGGTGGTGTGCGTGTTGAGCCGCGCGTCGAGATCATAGCGATTGGTGGCGGCGCCGTGTTCGCCGATATTCCGCAGCCGCATGATCACCGGGTAGAGGAAGATCCGTGCCACCCACCACAGCGCATAGGCCCAGGGGGCGCCAGCCAGGGTGAGGGCGCCCAGAAGGACGGCCTGGAAGACCAGGAAGGGGGTCTTGGCGCGCCAGTCCGGCTTGCGCCAGGCCATCACCATTTCCTTGAACCCGGTCTGGCCGGTGATGTCGCGGATGAATTTGCGGCGCAGGCTGGCGCGGGTGACCGGATAGGCCTTCACCAGGACCTGGTCGGGATCCTTGTCGGTCCCGGCATGGCGGTGATGGTTGAGATGATAGTCGCGATAGAGCTGCAGCGGCACATCCACCGCGGCCCCGCCAATCCAGCGGCCCACGAATTCATTCAGCGCCGGCGAGCGGAACAGGGCCTTGTGGGCACAATCATGCAGGACGATGGCCAGGGCGAGCTGGCGTCCGGCAATGATCAGGACCGCGACCAGAAAGCTCAGCGGGTTGGGCCAGACGATCGCCAGGGCAAAGGCGAGGGCCAGAAGGAGCAGGTCGCCGCCCAGCATCAGGCCGCCCTGCCAGTTCGTGGTCCGGGACAGGGCGCGCAATTCTTCCCGGCTCAGACAATCCTTGAGGGATTTGTCGTTTCCGGTGATGGGCGGCGTTCGGGGTTGGGTCATGCCGGTCTCCTTCGCGAACAATGTGACAAAAAACCCTGTTTCCTCCAAGCGTCGAGGCCTAGTCTGGTCCCGCGCCGGGCGGGAATCGCCGGCGATGGGAGGCAAACATGTTCCAGGCGCTCGTCCTGTCTGCGCTGATGGTGGTCGTGACGACCGCGATCCACCTGGCTGGCCTGACCCTGCTTCTGGGCTGGACGCGACAGCACCGCTCCGAGGTGGATGCGCCGGGCCATACACTCTCCCTCTTCCTGTTCATTCTCGCCATCGTGATCGGGGTCTTCCTGGTTCATGTGGTCGAGATCATTGCCTTTGCCGGCCTCTACATGGCGATCGGCGAGATCACCTCCTTCGAGACGGCGGTCTATTTCTCTGCCTCCACCTTCACCACGCTGGGCATGGGCGACATCTATCTGGACAGTCACTGGCGGCTCCTTGTGGCGATGGAAGGCCTGATCGGCTTCCTGATGATCGGCTGGTCCACGGCCTTCCTGATCTCGCTGGTCGGCAAGCTGAGAGCGCTGGAGGAAGTCTGGTTCGACCGCGATCGCGATACGGACTGATATCAGCCGTACCGCTTGCCGCGGCCCGCCGGGGCACGCTAAACCAATCGGCATCCGGGGCTTTCGCCCGTCTGTCATTGGGGCCTCCATGTTCAAGAAGATCCTGATCGCCAACCGAGGCGAGATTGCTGTTCGTGTGATCAAGACGTGTCGTCGTCTGGGGATTGCGACGGTGGCGGTTTATTCGGAGGCGGATGCGGACAGCCTGGCTGTCGAGATGGCGGATGAGGCGGTGTTCATCGGCCCGCCAGCACCGGGCGAGAGCTATCTGGTTCTGGACAAGATTCTCGACGCGGTGAAGTCGACGGGCGCGGATGCGGTGCATCCCGGTTTCGGCTTCCTGTCGGAGAATGCGGCTTTCCCCAAAGCGCTGGCAGAGATCGGCGTGGCCTGGATCGGGCCGAATGTGAACGCCATTGATGCGATGGGCGACAAGATCCGCTCCAAACAGCTGGCGGCCAAGGCGGGTGTGTCGACGATCCCGGGCGCTGATGGCGAGATCAATGATGCCGATACGGCGTTGGCGGCGGCCAAGGCGATCGGCTATCCGGTCATGCTCAAGGCTTCGGCTGGCGGTGGCGGCAAGGGAATGCGGATCGCGCGCTCTGACGAGGAGGTGAAGGAGGGCTTCAAGGCGGCCCGCAATGAAGCCAAATCCTCCTTCGGCGATGACCGCATCCTGATCGAGAAATTCATCGAGGAACCGCGCCATATCGAGATCCAGGTGCTGGGCGACAAGCACGGCAATGTGGTTCATCTCAATGAGCGTGAATGCTCGGTGCAGCGGCGGAACCAGAAGGTCCTGGAAGAGGCGCCATCGCCCTTCCTGGACAAGAAGACCCGCGCCGCCATGGGCGAGCAGGCGGTCGCCCTGTCGGCGGCGGTGGACTATGACAGCGCCGGCACGGTGGAGTTCATCGTCGACAAGAACAAGAACTTCTACTTCCTGGAGATGAATACCCGTCTTCAGGTGGAACACCCGGTGACCGAGCTGACCACGCATCTGGACCTGGTGGAACAGATGATCCGGGTGGCGGCCGGTGAGGCGCTGGACTTCAAACAGTCGGAGGTTCCGCTGGATGGCTGGGCGGTGGAAGCGCGGCTTTACGCGGAAGATCCCTATCGCGGCTTCCTGCCTTCGATCGGCCGCCTGAAACACTTCATCGAACCGGCCGAAGGCGAGCTGGGCGAGGGGAAACTGCGCATCGATAGCGGCGTGCGCGAGGGCGATGAGATCTCGCTCTTCTATGATCCGATGATCGCCAAGGTGATCGGCTATGGCAAAACCCGCGAGGTCGCCATCGACACGCTGGCCCAGGCGCTGGACCGGCTGCATGTGGATGGTCTCCAGTCCAATGCGCCCTTCCTGTCGGCGGTTCTGGACGAGGCGGACTTCCGCGCCGGACGCATCCATACCGGCTATATCGGCGAACACTTCCCGGAGGGCTTCCACGGCACGGCGCCGCGCGAGGACCAGCTGATCGCGATGAGCTGTGCGGCGGCCTATGTGCATGAGGTCCAGGTGCGCCGTGGTGGCCGGATCGAGGGGCGGATCCGCCCTGAAGAGACCCTCACCAGCCGTGACTGGGTGATCTTCCTGGACAAGCGCCGCATCCCGGTTGAGATCGAGCTGACCGGCGAGGGCGAGGCCCGGATCTGGTCGCCTTCGCTGAAGGCGGACACGATCACGCTGAAGACCCAATGGCATCCCGGCCAGCATCTCTTCCACGCCGAGATCGATGGCGAGGAGGTTGCGCTGGTCTTCTCCGACCGGACCGAGGGCTATGTGATGCGCCATCGCGGCTTCACCGCCACGGCCATCGTGTGCACGCCGCGTTCCGCGGAGCTGCATGTGCGTCTGCCGGAGAAGGAAAAGCCGGACATGGCCAAGCTGGTCGTCTCCCCCATGCCGGGCCTGGTGGTCACGGTGGAGGTGGAGGAAGGCCAGGAGGTCAAGCCCGGCGAGCCGCTCATCATCGTGGAAGCGATGAAGATGGAAAACGTCCTGCGCGCGGAAACCGACGGCACCATCAAGTCCGTCAAGGTCGAAGCCGGCAACTCCGTCGCAGCTGACGAACTCATGATCGAGTTCGAGTAGGAAAACGCCATGGATTATCAGTACGTTCTTTTGAACCCGCACGGTCGGATCGCGCCGCGTGAATTCTGGATCGGCGTGCTGATCATCTTCTGCGGCAATATCCTGTCGGGCCTGGTACCGTTGCTGGGCGGTCTGGTCTGGCTGGGCCTGATCTGGGTGGGGATCTGCGTCTATGGCAAGCGCCTGCATGATGCCGGACGCTCCGCTTGGCTGCATGTCATCCCCTGGGGGATCAGCCTCGCCACGTCGCTGATCAGCGGCATCATCCTGGGCGGTGCCATTCTGGCGGCCATCCTGGCGGGCGAGAATGTCAATCTGTTCGGCCTGTTTGCCGCCGGCGGACTGGTGTCCGGCCTGGCCGGGCTGTCGACCCTGGTCTGGATCGGCTACACGCTCTGGGTCGGCTTCATGGACGGGCAGGCCGGGGCCAATGCCTATGGTCCGGCGCCGATCCGCATCATCGATGTGACGCCGGCCGCGGACGATTGAGACCAGGACCTCCGATGAACCCGCTCGTTCCCTTTCTGCCTGTCTACCGGGCATCCGTGACGGCCTATCTGGGCGGTATTGCCCTTCTGGCTGTGCTGGACTTCCTGCGTCTGCAATCCTCGCTGCCGGGCGGGGCCATGATCCTGGGCCTGCTGGCGATCTGGTTCTTCGTCCTCTCCCTGCACGTCAATCGCCGCCGCCATGCCGGACGCGATATCGCGCTGGCTTTCCTGCCGGTTGGCCTGGCGATCGTCGGCAAGATCCTGGGCAGTTTCATCTCGCTCATGCCGGGCATCTACACCGCCATGATGGAGTTCGCGCGCTCCAATGGCGTCGACACGGATGATCCCCAGGCCCTGCAGGCGGCGCTGTCCGATCCGGGTTTCCAGACCGAGTTCCAGCGTCAGCTGGAAGCCAATCCGGAACTCGTCGAGCACATTGCCTCGGCCGCTGGCAGCGGATCCTTCCTGGGCTTCTGGCTGGTGATTGCCGGTTTCGCGATCTGGTTTGCCCGGATGCAGAAACCGGCCTGATCCTCGTCAGGCCGGCTGGGTCAGTACCGGTGCCTCGATGCGCCGCGCATCCCCGAATATCTCCGTGAAGGCCAGGTGCAGCGCCGAATCGAAATCGGCGAGACTGACATCCAGGCCCAGATCCTTCAGCGAGGTCACGCCGTAGCGCGGATCGGAGATGCCACAGGGCGTGATGCCGCCGAAATGGCTGAGATCGGGCGCCACATTGAAAGCGATGCCGTGGAAGGACACCCAGCGGCGCAGGCGTACGCCGATGGCGGCGATCTTGTCCTCGCGGCCGCCGCCGCGATCGACCCAGACACCGACCCGTCCGTCGCGGGGGCCGGCCTCAACACCGAACTGGGCAGCCGCACCGATCAGCCAGCGCTCCAGCGACTGGATGAAG
>NZLV01000044.1 GCA_002694345.1 Maricaulis sp. | reverse complement strand
TCACCCCCTCGCGCGGACAGGCTCCGCACACCTCCGGGCACAAGGGACTGAGCTCGCGCCTCTCTTCCCGGAAGTCGAGGAGGAGTCTCTCACAGGTTTTCAGGGTGGGGATAAGTTCTCTTTTGTCCGCTTGCGCGGACATCCCCTCACCCGGCGCATGCGCGCCACCTTCATCGCGTCAGACAGTCCCCCGGACTGTCTTTGGGCTCTTCAGCCCGCAAGGGGAGAGGGAGTTTCCCATAGAGCTCTACGTCCTCCTTCTCCCCTCGCGGGAGAAGGTGCCCCGAAGGAGCGGATGAGGGGGATATCCTGGTGTACGCAGGATAAAGCGAGCGAAAAACAGCCCCCACGCGCGCCCTAAACCAACCCCAATTCATGCGAATCCCAGGCGCGCACCAATTCCTCGGCCACATCCGCCCGGCCGGCTTCGATCATGGCCAGAACCCGGTGCTCCGCTGCGGCGATCCGGGCCTGTACGGACTGGCGCGCGTCCCGGTCTCCGGCGAGGCGGCGGGATTGTCCGGCGCCGCGTTCCCAGAGAGTCGGGTCGAACACGCTCCATTCGCCGTCGAAACCGGCCGGCCGGAAGAGCGACACACAGGGCGTCATCGTGCCGGTGAAGGCCAGGCGCGGTGGCTCGCCCGGTGACAGCAGGGCCAGCATGGAATTCGTGGTGGCGTGTGGCCGCAGCAGGCCGCCGGCATGCAGGCAGACATCCCGGTTGGAGCCCTGTTCAAACCCGGTCCCGCGATCATGGCGTCGCAGCAGGGCGGCCATCGGCACCAATCCCGGCTCGGTCATGGCCTCCAGCCCGTCCATCGTGCAGGCCTGTCGCTCGCGCGCCTTGCCGAAACTGCGCATGAGCCAGGTTTCATCCTTCACGCCGAACCCGTCCTCCGGCGCGCCTTCGGACTGCATCGTGACCGGCCCTGTGAGGGAATAGGTGTTGGAGATCGAGGCCCGGTCGGCCAGGCGCTGCAAGCGCCACTCGCGGCCGCAGGTCTCCAGCACGAGGATGTCGCGCGCATCGGCGATCAGGAAGGCATTGTCATAGCGGAAGAGCTTGTCCCTGAAGCCGGCCGGACCGCCCTGGCCATGGATCTCCAGCAGATGGATGATGGTGCCGGCCGCTTCATGTGCCGTCGAGCCGCGCTCCAGGGCCAGCCGCACCAGATCCATGCCCAGCAACGCCGCGCCGCGGCGCATCACATGTTTGGAAAACACCGCCTCATTGCCGACCACGACCCCGGCGGCATTGGCGCCCATTTCTGCGCCCCACATCCAGTCGGGCCGGCACAGGATTGTCGCCTGCCGGTCCGGCGCCTGGTCGATCTCGATATGGGTGCAGCGCACGGTCCTGGCCGTATCACCCGTCACCGCCGCATGCCGCTCGACCCGCTGGGCCTCCTTCGGCTCGCGATCGGAATTCTTGGCAAAGAAGACCGAGGCGCCGGAGCGGATGGCGAGCGTGTCACACATCAACCCGCCTCCAGCGCGCGGGTGACTTCCGCCACCGCCCGCTCGGCCGCGTCGAGGGCGCCCTCATAATATCCGAAATAGGATGTCGCCGTTTCCGTTCCCGCCATGTGAAGCGGTCCGAGCGGCTGGCGGAGATGTTCGCCATAGGCGGTCCACACACCCGGCCCCATCAACGCGGCATAACAGCCGCGCGAAAAGGGCTCGGCCGTCCAGTCCTGGTCCACATAATCCATGGGATGAAGCGCCTTTTCATTAAAATACGCGCTGAAGGCGCGCAGGACGGCGGCCTGTCTCTCCTCCGGGTCGCGGCCCGACCATTTGCGCGCTTCATTGCCCTCGATGAAGCCCAGGAGCTGGCCGGCCGTCTTGCCCTCCTGCGTATTGTCGAAGGTCACACGCACGGTCAGTTCCGGCCCAACCGCTTGACCGGCAAGCCCTTGTTCGCGCCAGAACGGGGTCTCGTACTGGGCGATGCATTTGATGCAGGCCCCCGGCGGCATGCGCAGCCAGAGCCCCGCCCGGCCGGCCGGAAGGTCCGGCTCATAGCGGATCCGCATGGCCTGGCTGGGCGGGATGGCCATTATCCCCCGTCGGGCTTGGTGGATAGCTTTGTCGGTTTCCACGCGGAGACCGTCGGACCAGTCGATCTTGCGCACCGGCTCGCTGAGCCGGATCCGGTCACCCAGACTGTCGGCTATCCGCGTGGCGAGGCCGGCCATATCCCCGTGCACCCGGTCCTGCTGCGCCCCGCCCGTGGTGGAGACCAGATTGTCCAGCGAGGTGCCGGCCCGGGCATAGAAAAGCGCATGCAGGAGCGAGACATCATGCGGCTCCGCGGCGAAGACGGCGCCGACCCCGACGGCGAAAACCTCGAAGGCGCGGCGGGAGAGCGCATGCTTGCGCATCCATTCCGCCACGGTCTGGCTGTCCCATTCCTGCGCCCTGGGATGCGCCCAGGGTTGGGACGGATCGATCTGCGCCGCCATCTGGTCAAAGCGCGTCATCATCCAGTGGACATTCAGGAGAATATGCGGGGCGAGTTTGGGGATTGTCCCCGTATATTTGCTGAGCCTGCCGCGGCTCAGCATCAGCCGGTCGCCCTGGTCCCAGAGGGGATAAGTGGTCATCCCCATCTGTTCGATGAGGGCGTAGAGACGGTCCTGTCCGGGTCCGACCCACTGGCCGCCAATGTCGACGCTATCCCCGTTTTCGAATGTGTGCGCCAGGGCGCGACCGCCCACCCGGTCCCGCGCTTCGATGACGCAGACATCATGCTTGTCCGCCAGCAGCTGGGCCGCGCGCAGCCCGCTCATCCCGGCGCCGATGATGATCACATCATGCTGTTGGATATCGGCCATGTTTCTCCCCTGGAACCATGCTGCGCCGATTTTCGTTGAATTGACCAGCCCGACACGGCGATCTTAACCAAGCCTCAACCCTTTCGCCGCTGTCTCGCCATAGTCGTGATGCAGGGATTATCCTGTACAGCCTCGCGAACGGAGACATTCGATGCGCGCCCTTGCCAGCCTGCTTGCCGGGATCAGCCTGACCTTCACCTTGTCCTCCGGCCTGACGCCGGATGCTGATGCCCAGGACCCCGATTACGGTCAGCCGAGCCAGTATTCCGAACCGGTCGATACCTATTCCCAGGACGAGCTTGTGGATGCCGTGTCCGACTTCTTCGGCGTCACCGCCGAGGCGGCCGCCAGCGTTCTGGAGCGGGTCTTCTCCGATCTGGGACGTCCGGTCGGCTATGTGGCCGGCGAGGAAGTCGCCGCCGCAGCCGGGATCGGCCTGCGCTATGGCGAGGGCTATCTGACCCTGAAATCCGGTGAACGCGAAAAGGTCTATTGGCGCGGCCCGTCGATCGGTTTCGATGCCGGTGGCAATGCCAGCCGGGTCTTTGTGCTGGTCTATAATCTCAATGATGTCGACCGCCTCTATCAACGCTTCCCGGGCGTGGAAGGTTCGGCCTATCTGGTTGCCGGCATGGGTGTGAACTATCAGCGTGCCGACGAGATCACCCTGGCGCCGATCCGCTCGGGCGTCGGCCTGCGCGCCGGTGCCAATGTCGGCTATCTGGCCTATTCGCGCCGCCGCGCCTGGTTGCCCTTCTAGGGCCTCGCGCGATGCAGATCCGACCGGCCGATGCAGACGATCATGCCGGGATCGACGCCCTCCTGAAGACCGCTTTCCCGGGACCGGAAGAAGCGCGCCTGGTCGTCAGCCTTCGGGCCGCCGACCAGGACACGCTGGAACTGGTGGCCGAGGATCATGGCCGGACGGTGGGGACGATCTTCTTCTCGCCGGTTCAGGCGGTGTCTGCGGCGGGAACCGAATTCTACGGGATCGGCCTGGCGCCCATGGCGGTGACGCCGGAACACCAGCGCCGGGGCATCGGATCGGCCCTGATCGAACACGGGCTGACCTTCCTGACCTCGCTGGGCGTGCCCTGGTGCGTGGTTCTGGGCGACCCGGCCTATTACGGACGGTCCGGTTTCCAGCCCGCCGGTTCGATCGGTTGGCGCTGGGATGTCGACCCGGACGGCATCCATGCGGACGCCTTCATGATCAAGGCGCTTGGCGGCCATGCCCTGCCCGAACAAGCGGCCAAAGTCAGCTATCACCCCGCCTTCGACGCCGTGTGACCACCCGCGTGATCATGGGCGCACAGGGCATGGTCCGACAGGGTCTGGATCACGCGGCATTCGTCCACCACGCCATGGGAGCAGCGCTCGACCATGCGCAACAATTCGGCCCGGACGGCTTCCAGCCCGGCGATGCGGCGCTCCACATCCAGCAATTGCCGCCGGGCGATCCGGTCGGCCTCATCGCAGGACTGGTCCGGCCGCGCGGACAAATCCTGCAGGGCGCGCAGATCATCCAGGCCAAAGCCCAGATCGCGGCCATGGCGGATGAAGCGCAGACGCTCCAGATGGTCCGGCCCATAGCGGCGCTGCCCTCCGGGCGAGCGGGGCGGCGCGTCCAGCATTCCGATGGATTCATAGTAGCGGATGGTCGGAACCTTGACGCCGGACAGGGCCGACAAACGGCCGATCGACAGATCTGACATTTTTCTCTTGAACCTATAGCGACTAGAGGAATTAGGCTCCCAATCGTGACAGGAATCAAGGAGGCCCCTGTGTCCGGCTGCTGTGATCACGAGACCGAATTCGACGGCGCATCGACCGCCTTCCGCCGCGCGCTCTGGGCCGTGATCGCGATCAATGCCGCGCTCTTCCTGATCGAGATGCTGGCCGGAGCCGCCGCGCGCTCCCAGGCGCTCAAGGCCGACGCGCTCGACTTCGCGGCCGACGCCGCCACCTACGGCCTTTCCCTCTATGTGATCGGAAAGCCGGCGCTCTGGCGGGCCAATGCAGCCCTCGTGAAAGCGGCCAGCCTGTTCCTGATGGGCGCCTTGATCCTGTGCCTGGCGATCTGGCGGGCCATTGTCTCCACCCAGCCGGATGCGGAACTGATGGGCGGCATCGCCCTGCTTGCCCTCGCGGCCAATGTGGCCAGCGTTCTCATCCTGGTGCGCTGGCGCAATGGCGATGCGAATGTCCGCTCGGTCTGGCTCTGCTCGCGCAATGACGCGATCGGCAATCTGGCCGTGATCGGGTCGGCCGGACTGGTCGCCTGGACGGGGACGCATTGGCCGGACGTCATCGTGGCAGGCCTGATGGCCGGGCTGTTCGTGTCGTCCGCGGTCCAGATCCTCGGCAAGGCCCTGCGCGAGCGCCGACAGGTCCAATCATCCCATCATGGCGACGGGTCCGACCCTGATCACGGGCATGAGCACGGGCATCAGCACGGGCACATGT
>NZLV01000240.1 GCA_002694345.1 Maricaulis sp. | reverse complement strand
GCCGGACTGATCCCCTCCCGGCGCTGCGCTGTCAGAAATACACGCGCACGGCTCCGCGCCCGGTCTCCTCCCCCTCGAGACCGGGCGCTTTGCTTTCCGGACGCCAGTATCAGACATCGCCCTGGCCCCTCGAGACCGGTCGCTTTGCTTTTCCGCCCCTCTACAGTCTTGCCCCTGTCCTCGGGCCGTGCAGATCGCTAAATAGGCGGCATGGACTTCCACGATGATGCCGACGACGCGGACATTCCGCGCCTGCTCGAAGAAATCCCGCTGCTCTACAAGGCCAAGGCCTTTGCCGAGAGCCTGAACGCGAACACCTGGTTCTCCCGCTTGGGCGAGCCACTGGATGAGCGCGAACAGTATCTGGCGCGTGTCTATCTGGACGGGTTGGGCTTCCCGGAAGCCGAACCGGCCCTGCTGGGCGACTGGGACGAGGCCGCCAATGCCGCGGAAACCCTCGATCGCGACCCGATCGGCTGGGAAACCGAGGAAATGCTGCGCACCGGCCTGGTCTCGCGCGCCCTGGAACGCCTGGACGAGGAAGCCGTCTCCATGGCGCTCACCCTGGTTGCCGAAAAGACCGGTGATACCGCCCGCGATGCCATCGAGGACGCCGCTGCCATGGCGGATGTGGAAGACATGGAACTCGTCCATGCCGCCGCCGGGGCCCTGGCCCAGGCCGCCAATGGTGCCGCTCTCGTCGTGCTGGCCGAAGCCGAAGATGACGAGCCGCCTCACCCCTTCCTGGCGCGCTGGCGCCTGTTCGCGCGTGGCCGCTGGCCGGTCGGCCTGGCCGGCGCCAGCTATAATATTCTCTAGACCCGACAGGATTGCCGATGACCGCCTTCACGCTTGCCAGCTGGAATATCAATTCCGTCCGCCTGCGCGCTCCTCTGGTTGCCGACTGGGTCCGCCAGGCCGATCCGGACGTGCTCTGCCTGCAGGAGATCAAGTGCCTGAACGAGCAATTCCCTGAAGAAGCCTTTCGGGAAATGGGCTTCAGGCATTTCCATGTGCGGGGGCAAAAAGGCATGCATGGCGTGGCCATCGCCTCGAAACTGCCGCTGGAAGACCTGCCCGACGAGGATCTCTGCCCCAAGGCCGAGGCGCGCCATCAGCGGGTCATGGTGGAAGGCATCGAGCTGCACAATTTCTACATCCCCGCCGGCGGGGACGAGCCGGATCCGGCGATCAATCCGCGCTTTGCCCACAAGCTGGCTTTCCTCGATCGGATCGAAAAATACTTCGCAGGCCGGGCCGCCGAGAACCCGCCCCTCGTCCTGGTGGGCGATTTCAACATCGCGCCCTATGAGCATGATGTCTGGTCGCACAAGCAATTGCTCAAAGTGATCTCGCACACCCCGGTCGAGACCGAGGCGCTGGAACGGATCCGCCAGACCTGCGATTTCGCCGATGTGGCACGCGAACTGATCCCGATGAATGAGAAGATCTATTCCTGGTGGAGCTATCGCGCCAAGGACTGGCGAAAGGCCAATCGCGGCCGTCGCCTGGACCATATCTGGGCCGCACCTGCCGTGCGCGAGCGCGCCCTGGCCGGTGGCCGCGACGCCTTCCGCATCTGGGAAGACACCCGCAGCTGGGAAAAACCCTCCGACCACGCGCCGGTCGTGCTGGAGATTGGCGGCTAGAGCCTCTCCCCCATGAAGGCGTGCAGGTCGAAGCCGTGCTGGTCCTCCCCATGGTTGGTCACACGGTCATAGTCCTGCTGCCATTGCTGCAGGCGTTCATTGGCCTCACGGGTTCGCGTGCGGACCAGATCGTCCAGCGTTTCGCAATCCGTCTGCGGGCCGACCTGGACCAAGGCATTATACATCTCGATCGTGCCCAGGAATGCGATCACCGCATGGATGTTCTCGTGCACGGTCAGCACGTCCATATGGCGGTCCCAGGCCTCGCGGTCGCGTCGCCGGGCCCGATCGTATCCGGTCCACTGCGGATACAGGATCTCCACATTCAGCGGCAGATCGAGATGCGTGATGGCACAGCCTCGCGCGGTCGGCTGGTATCGCATGTCATAAGTAAATTGGCTGCGGGTCTCGGCCTGGTAGCCATTCGGCCCGGCGTCGTCCATGGCATCGACAGCGTCATCATAGCGGCGCCCCTCGACCGTGTAGTAGACGACGGACAGGGTCAGCGGGACTTGTTCGACCTCGGGCAGGTCGGGGAGATCCTGGGCGCTGGCTGTGCCCCCGATGGAGGCGGCCAGCCAGACCGGCACGGCCGCCATCGCCGCTATTTTCAACCCCATCACGCCCCCTTTACGCCAAGGCCTAGTTCTGTAGCCGGTATCCACCGCTTTCGGTGACCAGAAGCCGCGCCTGACCGGGGTCGGGCTCGATCTTCTGGCGCAGGCGATAGACATGGGTTTCCAGCGTGTGGGTCGTCACCGCCGGATTATAGCCCCAGACCTCGTGCAGCAGTTCGTCACGCGGTACCGGTTTGCCGCCGGCCCGGTAGAGGTATTTCAGGATATTGGTCTCTTTCTCGGTCAGGCGGACCTTCCGGTCCTCCCCGATGAGAAGAAGCTTCATGGCCGGACGGAATTCGTATGGCCCGATCTGGAAGACCGCATCCTCGCTCTGCTCGTGGCTGCGCATGTGGGCGCGGACCCGGGCGAGCAGGACGGAGAACTTGAACGGCTTGGTGACATAGTCATTGGCGCCCGATTCCAGACCGAGGATCTGGTCGGCATCCGTGTCCTGGGCGGTCAGCATGACGATCGGCGCAGACAGACCGTTCTTGCGCATCAGACGACAGGCCTCGCGGCCATCCATATCCGGCAGATCGACATCGAGCAGGACAACGTCGGCCCGCTCATCCTTCGCGATCGCCATGCCCTGGCTGGCCGTGGCGGCCGACAGGGTGCGGAATTCCTCGTGAAGCGCGAATTGTTCAGCCAGCGCTTCGCGCAGGTCTTCGTCATCATCCACGATCAGGATCGTTTTTTGTGCGCTCATTCTGTGATCATGCCCATTTCAGCCAACAAGGCAAATTCTGCCGGGCGGCAGGTTTTGCCCGGCAAATATTGCGTCATCGCCCCGATAAGTCCTGTGTTTCTCATGCTTAATATGTGGTCTCGATTTTGCTGTGAAAGACCCGAGTCCCAAGTCGGACACAACTCCGTGGTGGGGGAGGCGAGACGGACGACGCACAGCCTTGGCTGAGCAGTATGTCCCTCGCCGACCACCGCGTTTGCGCCCTGGACTGTCCGGATGGATTGGCAAGTCTCCCGCAACGGCCTGATGACCCTTGGCGGCCGCACCGTACGCGCAGCGCTCGGTAAAGGCGGAATCACGGAAGCGTCAGACAAGCGCGAGGGCGATGGCGCCACGCCACTGGGCCGCTATCCCCTGCGCCGCGTTCTCTACCGGCCCGACCGCGTCGCCCCCCCTGTCACCGCCCTGCCTGTACGGGCCATCCGGCCCGATGATGGTTGGTGCGATGCGCCAGAGGATCCGGCCTATAACCGCCCCGTCCGCCGCCCCTATGCCGCCTCCCATGAAACCCTGTGGCGTGAGGACGGGCTCTATGACCTCATTCTGGTCGTGGGACACAATGACGATCCGCCCGTGCCCGGACTGGGCTCGGCGATCTTCCTGCACTGCAAGCGCGGGGAGTATGAACCGACACAGGGCTGTGTCGCCCTGGATCCGGATGATGTGCGGGATTTCCTGCGCCAGGCCCGGCCCGGCGATCACCTGGTGATCGACTAACTCTCGCGCTCGCCAAAGAAGGCCGTGCCGACACGGACCGAGGTCGCGCCAAGCCGGATCGCTGTTTCGAAATCCGAACTCATGCCCATGGACAGGCGCGCCACGCCGTTTTCGCGCGCCAGCTTGGCCAGAAGGGCAAAGTGTAGACCAGCCGGCTCTTCCACCGGAGGAATGCACATCAGACCCTCGATCTGGAACCCGTATTCCGAGCGCATCCGGGCGATGAAGTCCGGCAGGTCCGCCGGCGCGATCCCGGCTTTCTGGTCTTCCTCGCCCGTATTCACCTGGACATAGAGGCGCGGCGTGCGGCCGGTCTCATCCATCGCCTTGCGCAGGGCCCTGGCCAGCTTGTCGCGATCCAGCGTCTCGATCACGTCGAACAGGGCAACGGCATCGGCGGCCTTGTTGGTCTGGAGCGGACCGATCAGCCGCAATTCCAGATCCGCATGCGCCGCACGGCGTTCCTGCCAGTGCGCCTGGGCTTCCTGGACCCGGTTTTCACCGAAGACACGCTGGCCGGCAGCGAGGGCTGCGTCGAGCCGATCCTCGCTCTGACGTTTGGAGACAGCGACAAGCGTGATATCGGATGCCTCGCGCCCGGCGTCTTCGGCGGTCTGGCTGATCGTGTCGAGCAGGGCTTGGCGGCGGCGGGCGATGTCGGAAACAGAGGTCATGATGCCGCCATATGATGCAGGACGACGCTTGGCAAGACAGGCCGCGCGCCTTGACGGTGCCGCCCGCTCGCCCCTGCCGGCACTTCTGGCCCTGACCGATCCGGAACGCACACCGGACCTGCCAGGCCTGGCCCGCGCCCTGCCGCCGGGCAGCGCCCTGATCTACCGGCATTTCGGCGCGCCGGACCGCTTTACCATCGCGGCAGACCTGGCCCGGGTCGCCCAGGCGCGCGAGCTGGTCTTCCTGGTCTCCGCTGATGCCGAACTGGCCCGCGCTTGTGGTGCGGATGGACAGCATTTTCCCGAAACCCGTCTGGATGAGGCCCGTCACGCCCGCCGGCGCGGGGATCCCGGCCTCTTCACTGCGGCGTGCCATTCCCGCAAGGCCCTGGAAAGAGCGGCAAGGGCGGGGATCGATGCCGTCCTGCTCTCCCCGATCTTGCCCAGCCGCAGCCCCAGCGCTGTCCGGCCTCTGGGCCTGATGCGCGCCGCCGCTCTGGTGCGTACCTCAACACTGCCCGTCTATGCGCTGGGCGGTATCAACGCACAAAGCGGGCGTCGCCTGGGCGGGTTCGGATTTTCAGGAATGGCGGCCGTTGATGGCCTGACAGGCTGATCGAAGGATCAGAAGCGGAGCGCGGACTCGAACTTGATTTCCGGCTCCCGGCGATCTTCCAGCGTGGAATCGCCGCGCAGGGTGAAGTATTCGCTGTCCGGCGAGGTGAAGCGGAGCTCGCCACCCACACGGAAACGATCGCCCAGATTCACGAAGGCACCGGCCGACACATCCTCGCGCGCAATGCGCGTATCGGAATGGTCATCAATGCCCAGCGTAATACCCCAGCGGCCACCAGCGGACTCCCAGTCGAAGGTCTCGATCTCGGTCAGTTCCGGGTGGGGGCTGTCATTCATGGACAGCGTGAAGGCTTCATACCAGGGCGTTTCGCCTTCCGGCGTCACCATCTCCTGGGCCATGGCGGAAGGCGCGCACAGGCAAAGCGCCGTTGCCATGATGGCTACGGACGCCGAATTCCCAGCAATGCCAAACGGATAACCCCGCCGACGCATGGAATGTCTCCCTCACACAGGACCCTTCTAGCGCAGGCGGGAGATGCACCCCAAGAGAATTCTGCCGTCGTGCATACAGAATCCTTTCCGCTGTGGCGGAATTGTCAAAACTGCCAGCCGAGCTCGAAAAATCCGGTAAGCGCATCCGCCTCGTCCTGGCGGCGGCCGGTCGGCGTGCCTTGTGGCGCGTCGCGGGTCTGAGATTGCAGGCCGAAGCCGGCCACCCAGCGTTCTCCGATCAGGCGGGAACCGCCAATTTGCCAGCTCTCACCATCAACATGGACGGCATTGTCGGAGAAACCGGCATATTCCAGCGTCCACAGCCAGGGTCCGGCTTCATAGCCCGCCGAGGCCGACCAAGCCTGATAACCGGCATCACCGGACAGACCATTGTCGGACACCAAGGTGCGGGCACCCGCAGACCAGGCGCCATTTTTCCAGCTGAGCCCGAAATCGAAGCTCTTCAGACCGGTGAAACCAGCCCGCCCCGTGGCATCCGCGCCGGTGGAGTATCCGCCGGACATTTCCCACGCGTGATCGCCACGGCGCACGGCATAGTGCACGCCCAGCTCGATCACATCGTCAAAGACCGGACTGATCAAGCCCGCCGGCCCGTATTCCCGCGCACAATGATCCAGACCGCACTGGCGAACCGATGGCGTCCAGGACACGGAGGCCCGCAGCGTGCCGACCGACACTTCCTGCCCCAGCGCGATCGACCGGAACAGGATCTTGGCATCCTCGCCGGAGCTGAAATTCTCGGTGCGTGCGCCCCACAGCCCGCCAGTGTTCACGCGGCCACCCTCGGCCCGGCTGAGCCGGAAAGCCTGCGGCCCACCCACGGCATCCTGCCGCGCAGCGCCCGATGTGCGCCCGATACGCCACTCGCCCCAGCCGGTTTCCCCGAACAGATAGGCGGTATCGAGTTCACCGCGGACACTGTCCGCATCCGGGGCGCCATAGGTCCGCAAGCCGGACACCGGGCCCTGGACACCCTCGCAATCGGCCAGACCGGGCGCACAATCACCTGTCAGGCCGCCAAAACCGCGATGACCGGTCTCGGTCTGCAGCCGCCCGCCCAGCACCAGGCCATAACGCCGGCCCGCCTCGCTGAAGCGTTCAAAGGTCACATCGCCATCGAGATCGAACAGGAGGTCGGCAGCGCCGTCACCGGCGCGCACAACACTGCCCGCACGCAGGTCGAGACGGGTCGTCTCGGTCTGAAAGTCGGAATAGGGATCGGAGAAAGTGTCCTGGGGGAATGCCGGCGGGCCCGCAATAGTCCCGGACAACGCTGCGATGGTTATCGCGCCAAATGTCCGCTTCATGACTTGCGGTCCCGCCGATCGGCCCCGTCCCCCCGGACGTCGCGCCTTACAGGAGGTCAAGCCCCGGTCCGGGTCAAGCATGCGTGCCCGCAAGATCACGTCTTAGCCCAAATCTGTTGCCATCGTGTCACGGTCACATCGGGTGCCTTTCACCGCTGGCACAGCGTGTATCGCGTGCTATACAAACCTTTCAAAGAAAAGAGCGCATCCGCGTTCTCGGTTCTCCCGTGTGTAACCGCTGTTCAGTGTCGAAGGAGTCTCGGCTTATGCCTGACCGTCGGATTCTCGGAGCCATCGTCTCCGCCGCCATCCTTTTCGTACCGGCTTGTGCATCCAATGATGCCGCCGGTGATTCCGCTTCCGAACAGCGTTCCGGACTGCGCCTTCCCTCCCTGAGCAATCCGCTGTCCCGCGGATCCGACAATTATGAAGTCGAAGGCATCGGGGTGAATGGCTATCTCTGGCGCGCCAGCCTGGACACGATTTCCTTCATGCCGCTGGCTGAAGTGGATCCGTTCGGCGGCGTGATCATCACCGACTGGTACGCCAATCCGCAGATGCCGACCGAGCGTTTCAAGCTGACGGTCTACATCCTGGATACGCGCCTGCGGGCTGATGCGCTGGCCGTCAATGTGTTCCGCCAGGTACGCGATGAAACCGGTGGCTGGATCGATGCCCAGACCGGTTCCGATACCGCCTATGAAATCGAAAACGCGATCCTGACCCGGGCCCGCCAGCTGCGTATCTCCCAGCTGGAAGACTAGCCCGCGCGCCGGTTTCGCCGCGAGACAAGACCATGAGCCGATACAATCCCCGCGAGGCCGAACCCAAATGGCAATCGGCCTGGGCGGCGCGTGATGCGTTCAAGGCCGGTGGGCCGGACGCCGAAACCTCTAAGCCGAAATACTACGTGCTGGAGATGTTCCCTTATCCGTCTGGGCGCATCCATGTCGGCCACTCCCGCAATTATGCGATGGGTGATGTCGTGGCGCGCTACAAGCGCGCCCGTGGTTTTGACGTCCTGCACCCGATGGGCTGGGACGCCTTCGGTCTGCCGGCCGAGAATGCGGCCCGCGAACGCGGCGTGCACCCGGGCGAATGGACCTATGAGAATATCCGCGTCATGCGCGCGCAATTGCAGCGCCTTGGCCTGGCGCTGGACTGGTCCCGCGAGATTGCCACTTGCGACCCGGCTTACTACCGTCACCAGCAAGCCATCTTCCTGAAATTGCTGGAAAACGGCTTGGCCTACCGGAAGACGGCCAAGGTCAATTGGGACCCGGTCGACCAGACGGTTCTCGCCAATGAACAGGTCATTGACGGACGCGGCTGGCGGTCCGGTGCGCTGGTTGTCCAGCGTGAACTGGACCAGTGGTTCTTCAAGATCACGGCTTATGCGGACCAGCTGACCGACGCCATCGGCGATCTGGATCGCTGGCCGGAAAAAGTCCGCACCATGCAGTCCAACTGGATTGGCCGTTCGCGCGGGGCCGAAGTGTCCTGGCCGCTGGCAGATCCGGAACTGGCTGCCCGTTTCGGCGACACGATCGATGTCTTCACCACGCGTCCAGACACGCTGTTCGGCGCCAGCTTCCTCGCTCTCGCCCCCGATCATCCGATCGTGAAGGCGCTGGCCGAGGACGACCCGGAAATCGAGCGCTTCTGCCATGATTGCGCCCGGATGGGGTCGACGCAGGAAGAGATCGAAAAAGCACCCAAGCGCGGTGTCGACCTGGGTATCACGGTCAAGCACCCCTTTGATCCCGATTGGGAAATCCCGGTCTGGTCTGCAAATTTCGTACTGTCGGGCTACGGCACCGGCGCCATTTTCGGCTCTCCGGCCGGGGATCAGCGCGACCTCGATTTTGCCCGCAAATACGATCTGCCGGTCAAGCCGGTCGTCCTGCCGCCGAATACCGATCCGGCCGATCATGTGATCGAGGACGAGGCCTATACCGATCACGGTACCATCTACAATTCCCGCTTCCTGGATGGTCTGGGAACCGCCGACGCCATCGAGCGCGCGATTGCGGAGCTGGAGAAAGTCGGTCTGGGCAAGGGTGCGACGAGCTATCGCCTGCGCGACTGGCTGGTCTCGCGCCAGCGCTATTGGGGCTGCCCGATCCCGGTCGTGCACTGCGAGGATTGCGGTGTCGTCGGGGTTCCCGAAGACCAACTGCCGGTGAAACTGCCCGAGGATGT
This sequence comes from Maricaulis sp., assembly GCA_002694345.1. Taxonomy (GTDB): domain Bacteria; phylum Pseudomonadota; class Alphaproteobacteria; order Caulobacterales; family Maricaulaceae; genus Maricaulis. The sequence continues at coordinate 5,184 of NZLV01000240.1, read as the reverse complement.
CACTTTCGATCATCCCAGCAATCCGCTGGAACGCCATCCAACCTGGAAGCACACGGATTGCCCGAAATGCGGCAAGCCGGCGCGCCGGGAAACGGACACGCTGGACACCTTCGTCTGCTCGTCCTGGTATTTCCTGCGCTTCACCTCGCCGGGCTCGGAAACCGAACCCTTCGCGCCGAAAGATGCAGAACACTGGATGCCGGTCGACCAGTATGTCGGCGGGATCGAGCACGCCATTCTGCACCTGCTCTATGCGCGTTTCTTCACGCGGGCGCTGAATGATTGTGGCCTGATGAATCTGCCGGGTGGTGAACCCTTCGCCGGCCTGTTCACCCAAGGCATGGTCACGCACGAGACCTATAAATCGTCCGAAGGCAAATGGCTGCTCCCCACCGAGGTGGATCGCAAGGATGGCCAGATGGTGGAGATCGCGACCGGCAAACCGGTCACGGTCGGCGCCATCGAGAAAATGTCCAAGTCCAAGAAAAACGTCGTGGATCTGGACGCTTTCGTGGATGATTACGGCGCTGACGCTGCCCGCTGGTTCGTTCTGTCCGACAGCCCGCCTGAGCGCGATGTCGAATATACCGACAGTGGTGTGGAAGGCGTTTGGCGTTTCGTCCAACGGCTCTGGTCGACGGTTACCTCCCTGCCGGATGGGGCCCCGGGTCCCAGCCAGGTTGCGGATGGGGTCTCCGGTCCGGCGCAGGATATCCGCAAGGCCGCCCACAAGGCCTTGCATGCTGTCACGGACGCAATTGAAGGCTTCCGCTTCAACTCCGCCGTTGCCCAGGTCCATGACCTGGTCAATGTGCTGCGCAAGTACGAGCCGGTTGATGCTGATGGCATTGCCGCCAAGGCCGAAGCCCTGGGCATTCTGGTCCGCATGATTGCGCCCTTCATTCCGCACCTGGCGGAAGAGTGCTGGGAAACCCTCGGCGGCGAAGGTCTTGTCGTGGATGCGGCATGGCCGGAAGCGGACCCCGCTCTGCTGGTCGAGAACACCGTGACAATGCCGATCCAGATCAACGGCAAGCGCCGCGCCGAGATCGAAGTCGAGAAAGGCTCACCGGAAGAAGCGGTGAAATCACTCGCTCTGGCCCAGGATGGGGTGGTGCGCGCCACGGAAGGGCTTACAGTGCGCAAAGTGATCGTGGTGCCCGATCGGATCGTCAATATCGTCGTGGGATAAGCCCTATGCGTACGCGCCATACCCTTCTGGCCTGTCTGGCCCTGTCTGCCACGCTCGGCCTCGGCGCGTGCGGCTTCACGCCGATGTATGCCAACACTCAAACCGCGGACACCCTGTCGGACTTCACCATTGTGACCGGTGAGGAACGCGTGGACTTCCTGCTGCAACAGGCGCTGATGGATGCCATGAATGCCCGCCAGGGTGATGGCCGCTATGAGTTGCGGACGCAGACCGAACAGAACTCCATCGCGCAAGGCATTGGCGCCGACGCTCTGGTCCAGCGCTACACGATCGAGCTGGACGTGCGCTATCAGGTCTTCCAGACCGGAGCCGTGGATCCGGTACTCACCGGCCGTGCCCGGGGCTCAGCCTCCTACGATCTGTCGACCTCGCCCTACGCAGCGCTGAGCTCCGAGCAGGATGCCGAGGAGCGCGCTGCCCAAATGGCGGCCGACCGGATCACGACCCAGCTACTCCGCTTCATCCAGACCGCGGACGGCGCGTGAAAGTCCAGGCGCGAGACGCGGATGCCCGGGTCAAAAATCCTGACCCGTCGATCAAGGCCTATCTGATTTATGGACCGGATCGGGGTCTCGCCCATGAGCGCGCCTCAACCCTGGTCAAATCCGTGCTCGAGGATCCCGATGATCCCTTCGCGCTCACCCAGCTCACCGAAGAGGATCTGAAATCGGACCCCGCCGCACTCGCCGATGCGATGGCCGCGATGTCGCTGACCGGCGGTCAGCGTCTCGTCCGGGTCCGCCTCTCCGGTGAGACCGGCAGTGGCCCGATTATCGACTTCATTTCCGACCTGGAGAGCGGCTCTGTCGCGCCGCAAACCGTACTCGTGGTCGAGTCCGGCGATCTAACGCCGCGAGGGAAGCTCCGAAAAACCTTCGAACCGGCGAAAAATGCCTATGCTATAGCGTGTTACGCCGATACCGCCCAATCACTCGGAGTGCTCGTTGACGACCTACTTAAGGGTGAGAATCTGACGATTGCGCCTGATGCGCGCATGAATTGGCTACCGCGCCTGGAAGGGGACCGGGCGCTGGCCCGCGGCGAGATCGAGAAGCTGATTCTCTACAAGGGACTCGCCGGACAGCGCGAACCCGGCGATGACACGATCACGCTGGACGATGTCGAGGCCGTCGCCGCCGACCAGGGCGAAGCCCAGATGGATGCCGTTCTGGAACCGGCCCTGCTCGGCCGCCTCGCCGAAGCCGACAAGGCCTATGTCAGGTCGATCAGTGCGGGCGGCAGTCCGGTTGCGATCCTGCGCAGCTTGCAACGCCGGCTCGATCAGCTCGGAGCCGTCCAGGCCGCCGGCGGTAGCGACAATGCCATGGCGCGAGCCGGGGTGCCGCGCTTCGGCCCGCCCGCCAATGCCTTCAAGCAACAGATGTCGGTCTGGCGCGGGCGCCGTCTCGAGCATGCCCGCCAATTGGCGTTCGATGCGGAACGCCAGGTGAAGCGCTCCGGATCCCCGGCGGAAAGCCTGGTCAGCGAACTCCTGTTGAGACTGGCCCGGGGCGCCGCGCAGATGCGGCGCTAGCCCCGAGTCTGGCCACTCAGACGCCGGCAGACATCATCCAATTGCTCCAGCGTCTTGTACTGGACACGGATCTCGCCACCCTTGGCGCCGTGCCGGATGTCGACATTCAGCCCCAGACGGGAAGCGATGTCGGCCTCCAGGGCACGCGTGTCAGCATCCTTGTCACCACTGCTGGCGGGCTTGCCGGCCGACTTCGTTTCCACCCCACCGGCCTGGGCATCGCGGGCCAGCTTTTCCGCCTCACGGACGGAAAGACCTTGCTCCACAATGAGAACCGCCAGGGCCGCCGGGCCGGGTGCGTTCGCGATCGCCCGTGCATGGCCTGCTGAAATCTGTCCATTGGCAAGATATGTCAGCACGGTCTCCGGCAGGGCCAGAAGACGCACCATATTGGCCACATGGCTGCGGCTCTTGGAGACAGCTTGGGCGACATCTTCCTGGGTATGACCGAAGCGCTCGATGAGCTGTTTATAGGCCTGGGCCTCTTCCACCGGGTTCAGATCGGCCCGCTGCACGTTCTCGACAATGCCGATTTCCAGCGTTTCGCGGTCCGTCAGCTCGCGGATCAGGGCGGGAACCTCGTGCAGACGCGCCTTCTGGGCCGCCCGCCAGCGGCGTTCACCGGCAACGATCTCATAGGCATCCTCGCCCACCGGACGCACCAGGATGGGTTGGACAATGCCCTTTTCAGCAATGGAGTCCGACAGGGCCTGGAGTTCGGCCTCCGTCATTGTCTTGCGTGGCTGGTCCGGATTGGGGCGGATCAGCTCGATCGGCAGGGTCCGCACGCCATCGCGGCTCTTGGGACGCGCTTCACCGGCCTCGGCCGGCGGTGCGGAATAGCCTTCCGTCTCGGATTCCCCGAGCAGGGCCGACAGGCCCCGGCCCAGACGACGGTTCTTTTCGGTCGATGTCATGCCACTTCACCCTGCTCTTCACGGCGGCGCTTGCGCTCTTGCTGGACGATTTCCTTGGCCAGGCTGATATAGGCCTGAGAACCGGAACACTGCAGATCATAGAGCAGGACCGGCTTGCCCACGGAGGGTGCCTCGGACACCCGCACATTCCGCGGGATCATCGTCTTGTAGACCTTGTCACCGAAATGCTCGCGGACATCGGCCGCCACTTCCGCGGACAGATTATTGCGGCTGTCATACATGGTCAGGACCACGCCCTGGATATCCAGCCGGGAATTCAGATGGCCGCGGACGCGATCCACCGTCCGCAGGAGCTGGGACAGGCCTTCCAGGGCAAAGAATTCGCACTGTAGCGGCACCAGGATGGAATCCGCGGCTGTCAGGGAGTTGACAGTGAGGACGTTCAGCGAGGGCGGGCAGTCGATCAGGATATAGTCCAGCGCCTCACCGGTCAGATCGGTCAGGCTCTTGTCGATAGCCCGCTTGAGCCGGTAGGAGCGGCGCTGGTCATCGGCCAATTCCAGCTCGACCCCGGACAAAAGCTGGTCGGAGGGGACGATGGACAGGCCCGGCACCACGGTTTTCACCATGGCAGACGCCAGCGGATCGCCCTCGATCAGCACGTCATAGGCTGTCAGCTTGCGGTCCTGGGGCGGCACACCCAGGCCGGTCGACGCATTGCCCTGGGGGTCCAGGTCGATGATCGCGACTTTCTGGCGGATGGCGGCGAGGGCCGTACCCAGATTGATGGCGGTGGTGGTCTTGCCAACCCCGCCTTTCTGGTTGGCTATGGCAATGACACGGGGCGCTCTGCGGCGCTCGACTTCATCGGACACGCTCGACCTCTCTGATATGCAGGATCACCCCGTCACTGGTCCGGCTGGGGATGACGTCATATCCAACTGTCCAGCTTTTACCGGCCTCGGTCAATTCATCGCGGTACTGCCGACCCTTGAAGAACAAGCCCTCAGCCCCGTTTTTCAACAAGGGCGCCGCGTATCCCAATAATTTATTCAAAGGCGCAAAGGCGCGGGCGGTCACCAGATCGAAGCCCTCGGCCGGATCCAGCGTCTCAACCCTCACAGACCGGGCCTCGGCATTGAGGTCCAGATCGGCAATCACCTTTTTGAGGAAGGCGACCTTCTTGCCGACACTGTCAATCATCACGACCTTGGCGGTCTGGCCCCGTTCGCGCAGGCCCAGGGCCAGGGCGATGCCGGGAAATCCGGCTCCCGCCCCCAAATCCGCAATCAGGCGCACATCTCCGGGCACGTGCTCCATCAACTGATAGCTGTCGAGCGCGTGGCGCTCCCAGAAACTGTCCAGCGTGTTACGGCTCACGAGATTGGTATGCGCACTGGTCTCCACCAAAAGCGCGCGCCAGCGGTCGAATGCGTTGAGTGTTTCACGTGAAACACCGGTCGCCTTGGCAAAATCGTCGCGGTTCACCTAGCTCGCCTCTTTATTGAGCCGTTTGACATGGGCCAAAACGGCCGTCAGGGCGCCTGGCGTCACGCCTT
>NZLV01000239.1 GCA_002694345.1 Maricaulis sp. | reverse complement strand
GGATTGGAAACGGGGGCGAGAGCGTCCGGGAAATCTCCGCGTGCGGGAGGCCAGCGCCTGTCACACACACTTTTAAAAAACACGCCGGCACGGCAAGCGCCGGCCTCCCGCACACCTCTCATCCCTCCAAGGTGAAAACCTGTGGAGCTACAGGACGTGAAACACCCAGGTCCTCGCCCTTGATGGGCGAGGGGGACCGCGCGAATGCGCGGTGGAGTGGGTGACCGGCCAAACCCGAAAGCGCTTCGCGCTTTCACCCCTTCCGTCTCGCCACTGCGTGGCGATCCACCTTCCCCGTCAAGGGGAAGGACCTGGAACCAACAAATCTGGAGAACCCATGTCCCGCAAACACCACAAATCCCCGCGCAACCGCATCAACATGCAGGTCTTCGCCTGGGCACAGGACGCCCTGCACCTCCTCCACACCGTCATGCACCAGCAAGCCAAAGCCGGTCAGTTCACCGACGCCATCGCCACGGCTGAACGCCTGATGACCCGCCTGCCGGATTGCCGCCTGGCGAAAAGCCTGGATTGCGTGGAAAGGACCCTCGCCAGTCCGGATCTGGATGCAGGATGGAGTGTGCGGGAATTGCTGGAGGAGTTGGTAAAGCGATGAAGGCAGCTCTTCAGTATCGAGCAACGAACGCGTTGTGCACAGATTGCAAGCCCGTCGCGACCCGCTTCACGAATTCGGGCGCAAATCTAAAACATGCTGCTCTACATTTTCTAGAGCTCGCCGTTTCATGAGCCTTTTTGTGCGCTCAAAGAGTGCGCTAAACATTTCTACTTGTTCGACCGGCTCACCGTCCTCCGTTTTGATAGCCTGCCAAGATGTGGCCCCAGGGTACAAATTCGAAACTCGGCTGGACATACAAATATAGAAATGTTCGCTCTCGTCGAACTCCTTGCGTAATAGTTCGCGCAGAGAATTGTGAATCACACCCAATCTACTCAACGCCTTCTTAAATAAACTAAAAAAGTCAACTTGATCAGTGTAACGTTGAGCCAGAATATCGCAGAAATCCGCTTTTTCTTTCCGGTCCTGAACGTGCTTTCTGAGCGCCTCGATTGAAACACTAAACCGTGTGTAAAACGCGTGATAAGAGCGATCTTCGTTCCAGATTCCACCAGATGATACTGAGTGAATTGGCGAACGACGATGTACAGAAAAATGCCTTAGATGGACGCACGCGCAAAATTCGGCGCATTCCAGCTTGGCATCTTCCCACAGCACCTTAACTCTGCTGGCAGTGCTGCCGGGCATGGTGTGCCCGTGAAACTGCGGAAACCTATCTTTATATGAAACAAATGCGGCCAAGAATGCCAATACCATCAAGTCTTGCTTGATAAATATATCTTGCCTTCTATCGAACCCTAATTCACGAAAATATAGATCATTTAGCGCGTGACCATTTACATTCTTCTCTAACTCTACAAATGAACGCAAAACAAGAAGGTAGTTTTCTTCGAAACTCAATACGTCAGATACAAAATCTCTAACGATTGCCAACCTTCGAAATTCACTATCAGAAAAAACCTGATCGAATTCTTTAAATGAAACGCGCGCTCCGAATGAAGGTTGGGAACAAATCAAAACCACCCCCTAAAGCGGTATATTATCGTGTTTTTTCCAGGGGTTTTCGCACTTCTTGTTCTTGAGGGTGCGCAGGGCCTGGATGAGGCGTTTGCGGGTGTTGTGGGGCATGATGACGTCGTCGATATAGCCCCGGCCGGCGGCCACGAAGGGGTTGGCGAAGCGGTCTTCATATTCCTTGGTATGGGCCGCCATCTTGTCGGCATCGCCCAGATCCTTGCGGTGGATGATCTCCGCGGCCCCCTTGGCGCCCATCACCGCGATCTCGGCGGTCGGCCAGGCATAGTTCACATCGCCGCGCAGGTGTTTTGAGGACATGACGTCATAGGCACCGCCATAGGCCTTGCGCGTGATGACGGTGAGTTTGGGAACCGTGGCTTCGGCATAGGCGAACAAGAGCTTGGCGCCATGCTTGATGAGGCCGCCATATTCCTGCTTCGTGCCGGGCAGGAAGCCGGGCACGTCCACGAAGGTGACCACCGGGATGTTGAAGGCATCACAGAAGCGCACGAAGCGGCCTGCCTTGCGGGAGGCATCGATATCCAGAACGCCCGCCAAGCTCATCGGCTGATTGGCCACGAAGCCGACCGGCTGGCCGTCCAGGCGTCCGAAGCCGGTGACGATGTTGGAGCCATAGTCCGGGGCGATCTCGAAGAAGTCGCCCTCATCGGCGACCTTCTCGATCAGTTCCTTGATGTCGTACGGCTTGTTCGGGTTGGACGGGACCAGCGTATCCAGGCTCGGCTCCTGGCGATCGGCCGTGTCATAGCTGGGGCGTTTGGGCGGGGTCTCGCGATTGGAGAGCGGCAGGAAGTCGATCAGGCGGCGGATCTGCACCAGCGCTTCCAGATCATTCTCGAAGGCGCCATCGGCAACACCGGACTTCTTGGCATGCACGGAGGCGCCGCCGAGCTCTTCATGGGTGACCGTCTCATTGGTGACCGTCTTCACCACATCGGGCCCCGTCACATACATGTAGGACGTGTCCTTCACCATGAAGATGAAGTCGGTGATGGCGGGCGAATAGACATCCCCGCCGGCACACGGGCCCATGATCATGGAGATCTGCGGCACCACACCGGAGGCCAGCGTGTTCTGCAGGAAGATGTCGGCATACCCGCCCAGCGAGGCGACGCCTTCCTGGATGCGCGCACCACCGGCATCGAAAATGCCGATGATCGGGGCGCCATTCTGGATCGCCGCCTTCTGGATCTTCACGATCTTCTGGGCATGGGTCTCCGACAGCGAGCCACCAAACACGGTGAAGTCCTTGGAGAAGACATAGACCAGGCGGCCATTGATCGTGCCATGGCCGGTGACCACGCCATCGCCGGGGATCTTCTTCTCGGCCATGCCGAAATCCGTGCAGCGATGCTCCACGAACATGTCCCATTCCTCGAACGAGCCATCATCCAGCAGCATCTCGATCCGCTCGCGCGCCGTCAGCTTGCCCTTGGCATGCTGAGCCTCAATCCGCGCCTCACCACCCCCCATTCGGGCCGCAGAACGCTTCGCTTCAAGCTGATCCAGAACGTCTTTCATCAAAGGCTTCCTTCCCCGGACTTGGTCATGTGATTGCTCGATAGCAGAGCCCGGACCGGGCAGGCAATCAAGCGGGTGTGTCTGAACCCGCCCCGCGGCAAGCGTTTTGCAGGGGGAAACGGGAGTTTATCGGGAGTTGGGGCAGGATGGCGCCGGGCATTTCGACGCAAATCATCACGGTGGATCAGCTGACAGAGCGTCAGCGTTCGGCCTGGAATGTCATGCGGGACAGCAATTTTGCCCTGTCCTCTCCTTATTTTGCGCCCGAATTCACCGAGATCATCGGCGCCCACCGGGCCGATACGCGGATTCTGGTGGTGTCCCGGAACGGAACGCTGGCCGGCTTTCTGCCGCTGCACCTGTCACGTTCTGGCGTGGCCCGCCCGATCGGCGGCCCGCTCGGCGACCATCACGGTTTCATCACGGACCAGCCGGAGCTGGACCTGGATGCGGCGCTGCAGAGTGCCGGTTTCGGCGTGTTTGCCTTCCACGGCGCCCTGGCCGACCAGACCGCCTTTCTGCGGCATTGCGACGGTCCGCCGGAGATTTCCTGGGTGTCCGATCTGAGCCGCGGGTATGACGCCTTCATGGCCGAATGCGCGGCCAATGACGCCAAGGCGATGCGCAATATCCGCGCCCGGCTTCGCAAGCTGGACAATCTGGACGCAGACGTCGTCTTCCGCATTGATGATCGCCGCCCCGAAGCGCTCGATGCGCTGATCGCGGCCAAGCGGGACCAGTATCACCGCACCAAGGCGCTCGACATTTTCGTGGCGCCCTGGGTGCAGGCCACCATCCTCGACCTGTTCGAGACGCGCGAACCGGGCCTGAGCGGACTGCTCTCCACCCTGGAGATCGACGGCAAGCTGGCAGCCGGGCATTTCGGCATGCGCTCGCAAAACGTGCTGCACTACTGGTTCCCGGTATTCTGGCCGGAGCATGCCAATCTGGGCCCGGGTCTGTCGCTGTATTGCGAAATGGCCAAGGCGCTGAACCAGGACGGCATCACACAGATCCACATGGGACCGGGCGATTACGACTTCAAACGCCGGCTGGGCAATGCCGGTTTCGGCGTCGTGTCAGGCCAGGCCCACCGCCCCTCCCTCACCCAGGCCGTGGTGGCTCTGGGACGGAGTGTGGACCGGATGGCGCAGGCCCTGCCCCTGGGACGGGCCTCGGCCTGGCCCGGCAAGGCCATCCGCCGCCTGGACAAATGGGCCAGCGTCCACGCCCTCTAGCGGGCCGGCGCGGAGTCCAGTCGCATCTGGTCGGCAAACCGGTAGAACTCTGTCATCAGCGGCAAGAGCTGTCCCTCGAAGGCCGTGCAGGTCAGCGTCGTCAGCGTATCCGCTCCGCTGATTGTCACGATCATGAATTCCAGCTTTTGGCCCGATGCATTGGCCGCCAGCAGATTGCGCAGGGCCAGGCGGTCATTGAGCGTCACCACTTCGGTCAGATAGCCCGCGGTCGCATCCGTGCCGGCGCTGCGCAATTCCTGCATGAAACTCTGCGGTGTGACGGTGGCAAAATACTCCTGCCATTGGGACAGGCTGCCGCTCATCGGGGACGTGCCGATATTGCAATTGACCGGCACCCGATCCCCGGATGCCTGGGTCAGCACCCAGGTCGGCAGGCCCGCCACGCTGCTGCGTTCCGCTGAATAGGTCCAGCCCTCGATCGAACGTCCATCATAGAGGCCCGGCTGCACGGCTTGGGCGTGCGCCCCGGCCATCATGCCCAACCAGATAATCCCCGCTGTCCAGATTGCGCGCATACTCATCCCCCTGTTCACGTCGGATCAGGCTAGACCATGCTCTCGAGAGAAAAAAGGTCGCGACCTCCAGAGCGCACGACGCGGCACACCCCGACCACCGGACAGGCGCACGGCCTCGCGCCGGAACAAGTGGGCTCAGGCGGGATCAAGCGGCAGGAGCCGAAAAGGCGTGGCGACAGTCCGTTACTGGAACGGGTTCAGCTTCTTGAGGAAATACTGCAGACCGCCGCGGTTTTCCTTGCGGTCGAGCTCTTCCTGGGAGGTCAGGAAGGTCGTCTGCACCACATAGCGCTCGCCCTCGAAGGGCAGATGGCCGTGCCAGGAATGATCATCGCGCAGGAAGGCGAAGACATAGCCGGCCAGCGGCGGCACTTCCTCGGTGAAATCATCAAAATCCTTCGGCCCGTTGAGCACGCGGATGCAACCGGCGCCCGTGCCATCCCACTCGGCATTGAGATAGGTCAGCATGGTGAGAATTTTCGACTTCGAGTCGTTGTGGATGGGACCGTCCGACAGCTGCGACAGGCGGCGCACGGTGATCATGCGCGGCTTCTGCGTGAAATCGACGCCGAATTTCTCGGTCAGGACCTCAGCCAGCTCGGCGGAATTGAGGTCTTCCATCAGACGCTGGAACTCGCCTGTCGCTTCCAGCTTGGACAGCGGCAGATAGCCCGGCTTGTTGATGGCCGGATAATCCCGGCGAACATCCGCAGCCTCGTCAGAGGTCAGCGCGCCTTCCGCCACGAAGTAATTATACGGCTCCGTGCGCAGCCGCGCCGAACGCAGGGCGTCGAAATTCATCATGCCGCCCGGCCCGGTCTTGCCGGACTTGGGGGTTTCAGCGCTGGTGTCCTCGGCGACGGTTTCGGCCATCACATGCACTCCGATCAGTTTATGCGAGGCAATCTAACGCAGCTTGGCCCGGCTTCAAACCGCACCAGCCGCGTCCAAAGCGCGCAGCATGGCGTGCACCGCCACGAGTTCCGCCTTCAGCAGGGCCAGCCGCTCGGCGGCCTCGCTATCCTCACCCCAATGGCTGGCCTGGAAAGCTTCGTCCACGGAGGAGAGCGCAAAGGCCTGATCGCCATCGATCTCGCCCTCCAGCAGGGCCAGGCCCAGAATGGCGGAGCCGCAGACCGCCGTGGCATGGGCCAGGGCCGTCAGGCGCCATTTGTCCTGCTCGCCGGCCTTGGCCATGACGCGTTGCAGGGCGATCGGGTCCTGGTCGACCGGCAGCACGCCCGTCGCCGGCACGAAATGCGCACCCAGCGTCTCGTCGGCCCATTTCAGGAGCGGATCCCAGGCCGCGGCCTGCGCGGCCACCAGTTCAGCCGGGTCCGGCGCGCGAAAGCAAAGAAGATCGGTCGCGGCATAGCGGGTCACTTCCGCTACGGTGGCATCCAGGGCCTCGCCCATCCGGTCCAGCGCCACGAAGCACAGGCGGGGGGGCGGCATGGGGGGCGGATCAATGGGGTCCACCCGCACGTCCCCCTCCGCGGCGATCAGTCG
>NZLV01000238.1 GCA_002694345.1 Maricaulis sp. | reverse complement strand
TCCAGATCACCGGCATGGGTTTCCAGGGCATCGGCAATCTGCGTCAGAACCTCGATCTGCGTATTCTCCAGAGCCTGAAGCTCGACAACCGCTTCCGCCTCATCCCCGTCCCGGTAGCGCACGACATAGGAATAGCTCTGGGCATAGCCTTCCGCGGTTGGAAGCGCGTCATCGCAGGCCGGCAGGGTGAAGTCCCAGTTGATCTGCGTGGCGTCGTCGCCGCAGGCCCCGGTCAGGCTGGTCTTGGTCAATCCGCTGGCATTCTCGATCCGCGCCGAGGAGAAATTGGCTCCGTTCAGGAGCGCCCCGGTGAAATCGACATGATCGAGCTGTGCGCCTTCGAAACTGGCGCCGGACAGGTCGGCTTCGTGGAAATTGACGTTCTCGCCGGTGACTTCGGCGAAATTGGCGCGGCGCAGCTCGGCGCTGCGGAAATTCGTTTCATGCATGCGGGCGCGCAGGAAATTCACCTGGCGCAGCTGCGCATTGGCAAACAGGGTCTCGTGAAGCTCGGAGCCAATGAAGGTGACGAACACCATCTGGCTGCCGGAGAAATCGGTTTCGCGCAGATTCGCCGAGGAGAAATTCACACGCTCGATATGGCTCTGGCTGAGATTGGCTTCATCCAGAACCGACCGGGAAAAGGTCACACCGGTCAGCCGCGCCCCGATCATCTGGGCATCGGAAAAGTCGGTGACGTTGAACCGGCTCTCCACAATGGTGACGCCCGGCAATTCGCTGTCGGCGAAGGTGGAGCCCTGGAAATTGGCGCCGATGAAGATCGCACCCGCCAGGTTCTTCTCCGAAAAATCGCAATTCTCGCAGTCACCGCCGATCGAGAGACCGCGGCGCGGATGCTCGTCTCCTACGGCCCACGCAGGCGTGGAAGCCAGCAAGGTCGTGGTCAAAGCAGCAAGAATGACGCGTTTCGTGTAGCGCATAACCCCATGGGATACGGCAGGCCTTGCCCAAATTCGACTTAATTCACAGTAATCCCACCGCATATCCTATGAAGCCTAGGCGGTTTCGATGGGAGGACAAAGGGCTGGCGGGGCGGGCGCCCGGCTCAATCGCAGTGCGGGACGGTCAGGCCGGCCGGGAGCCGGGTGGAGCTGTCACCGCAGGCCGCATTCAGCTGGCGCTGGGTCAGACCGCGCGCCGTGTCCAGCTCGGCACCGGACAGGGTGGCCCCCGACAGATTGGCACCGGTCAGGTCGGCACTGCCGAAATAGGCCCCGACCAGATTGGCGCGCGTCAGATCGGCATTGCGGAAACTGGCCCCCGTGAAACGGGCACCGAACAGATTGGCGATCGACAGGTCGGTATTGTCGAACCGGGCATGGTTCATGGTCGACAGGCCCAGATTGGCCTGGCGCAGGCGGGCCCCGGACACATCAATGCCGGGCAGGTCGAGATAGGCCAGCTCCGCCTGGAACAGATTGCAGCCGGGGCAGGACTGTCCCGCCTGGACGCGAGCAATCTGCGACGCATCCTGGGCCAGCGTGGTGGCTGGAACCGCGAACAACAGAGCCAATGCGAACAGAACGCGTGCCATAGTGAAGCACTCCCGGGTCAATCCGACCGAAACCCTGCAAGGCGTGCGCCGTTTGTGGGCCTAGTCGTGCCAGCCACACGCATCGCAGGTTCGCGGGCTGTCATCGCCCCCGGCCACGGTGAAATGGCCGCATTCCGGGCATGGATCGCCGGAATAGGCGGAAATATCCCGGCCACTGGACGGACGGCTGACCGTGTGGTCCTCCAGTTCGTAATGCCCGGCCGTGTCCGTCCCGTCCTGACCGCCGGCCGCCGCCTTCTTGGGGGCATTGGCGAACATCAGGATATTGTCGGGGACCTGGCCACGCGAGAAACCGCGGGAGATGAATTTGGCGGCGGCTTCCTGGGCGAGCTTTTCCTGCTCCACACCCTTGCCGATCCCGCCCGGATCCGCCTTGTCCGGCGAGACTTCCGCAAGATCCTCACGCCCCAGATAGGACACACCCAGCTCCCGGAACAGATAGTCCAGGATAGAGGTGGCGTGCTGGATGGAGTCATTGCCTTCCACCGGGCCGGCCGGCTCGAAGCGCGTATAGACGAAGGCATCGACGAATTCTTCCAGCGGCACGCCGTATTGCAGGCCGATGGAGATCGCGATGGCGAAATTGTTCATCAGCGAGCGGAAGGCCGCGCCTTCCTTGTGCATGTCGATGAAGATCTCGCCCAGCTCTCCGTCATCGAACTCGCCCGTGTGGAGATAGACCTTGTGCCCCCCCACAGTCGCTTTCTGGATATAGCCCTTGCGGCGATCCGGCAGTTTGCGGCGGGCGGCAGGCTTTTCGACCACGCGTTCCACCGTGCGCTCGACAATGCGCTCCTGTACGGGGGCTTCATTGGCGTAATCGCCCTTGTCGAAATCAATGGCCGGCAGAAGGTCGAACAGACCGGAGGCGGTCCGCCGGATGTCGAGGCGGCGCAGTCCCAGCTCTCCGCCCAGATCGATGAGGGCCGAGACATCATCGATCGTGGCATCGCCATCAAGCGCGAGGGCCGTGGCGCAGGCGCCTTCGATCTGTTGTTCAATGGCCTGGGCCAGGCGCATCTGGGCCTGAGCGCCAGCAGTCGCGAAAATCGCTTTCTGATCAGCGTTCAGGCCGGGGGCCGTGTCGAGGCTTCCCGTACCGAGGGCGTGGCGGTCAGCGGCGCGGATATCCTGTTCGGTATAGCCCAGCGCCAGGCACAGGGACTGGGCTTGGCTTTCCACGACGTCCGAGGGCAGGCCAAGCTCCCGGCAAACCCGGTCACCCAGCGTCCAGCGATTGAGCGCAAACCGGACGGAGGCCCCTTCGCCGATGGAATCGTCCAGACGGTCCAGGGCATCGTCGGGGACACCGCGCTCACGCAGCGCTTCCAGCGAAATGCCCGGAGCGCCGCGCAGGCTGCCATGACCGGCGGCGTGGTCTTCGGCGGCTTCAATGCTGCCCGCGCTCAGACCCGATTGCTCCAGCCCGCGCCGGGCGCAGTCGCGCAGGCGGCGGCTGCCGGAATAGGTGTCGTCCGTTGTCGTGGTGCCAGCCACCGGAAGGGCGCCCAGACTGTCGGCATCCATCAGTCCGGCAATTCCGGCTTCCGGCGTCAGGCAGGCCAGCTGGATGCCGGGGCGTGCGATGGCGGCCTTGGGCATGAAATTCGTGTCGGCGGTGCCCAGGGTCTCGACCAGAAGGTCGAAGCACTCCGGCAGCCCAGCCAGATCCAGGTCCGGTCCGAGACCCGGTGCGGTCGCACCGGTCTCCGATGCGGCACTGCGCAGGGCCAGCGTGGCCAGTCGGGCGATCGCGGCGGCTGCCCGGCGGCCATCCTCGCTGTCATAGGCCAGGCCGGCGCTCATCAGGACGGCCCCGATGCCGTTCAGGGAAATGGTACCCGCCGATGGTGCGCCCTTGGAGGCGCTCAGGATCAGGACAGTGGACCAATAGCGGATGGCATCCACCAGAAGCGTGGCCTGAAGCTGCGAGGCCTCGTCCAGGAAGGCCGGCAGATTGACGTACAGGATCGGTCCGCTGGCCGGCGGGTCTTCATGGAAGGCCAGGCCGGGCGTACCGAAACTCCAGATGGAGCGGGCAATACCGGTTCGGAAATCACGGGCCCGGACCGTGCCGCCATCCTCGTCGAAGGACCAGGCGTCATCATCCGCAACCGCCTTGGCCAGGCTCGCCGGGATATGCATCAGCGCCGGGCGCTGCGGCACCGCATCCGGGATCAGCGCCGACAGAGCGTCGTCATCGGTGCCCTGGCGGGCCAGGGCGAGAGCGCGTTCCACAGCCTCTTCCGGCACGCCGTCTTTCAGGGCGCGGCGCATGGCGCGGGCGAGGGCGGCATTGCGGCGCGGGTCAAAACATTCGCTCTCATCACCGGAACAGCGGCGGCAGGCTTCGCCGATCGCTTCCAGGCGTTCACGGGTGACGCGGGCACCGACATCCAGGACCGAGGCACGAAGGGCGCCTTCGGCGACGCGGCGCAGCTGGCCGGGCGCCGTGCGGGCGCTGGCCCGGATCTGCAGGGGCAGGTCCGGCGTCTCGGCCTTCTGCGGCGTGTCGCCATAGGCCCAGTCGACACCGCCCTCACGCAGCAAATGCGCATCCGGTGTGACGAGGCGGGCCTGGATGCTGGCAGCCAGTTCGCGGGCAAGGCGTTCGGCGTCTTCCGGCGCGTCGAATGCGCCCTGGCGGGCGGCAGACCAGGCGAGGGATCCGGCCAGACGGGTGGTCACATCCTCAAGGGAATTCTCAAGCTGTCGTGGTTCGCCGTCCGCAATGTGCGGCGTCAGCGCCCCGAAGGACTTCACGCCGGGCTTGGGTTTGGTGGTCAGCGGGCGGGGCGTATCCAGCAGGGCCGCCAGACTGTCGGCAGCCGCCGGGCTCCAGTCCGCAGGAACGGACAGCCGACGGGTTTCGCCCGGCAGGTCCGGATCTCCCCCGACCACGATGTCGCGGGCCTCCAGGGAGCGGGTTTCGCCCCGGGATGCCAGCCATTCAGCAAAGCGTTCTTCGACCTGCATGTATCCGCCCTTCGCCATCCCGAATCGCCCGGGAGTTGAAAGACTCTAACGCGGCGCAGCCGGGCGGAGAAACCCGAAGACGCCGGGAGCCGCGTTCGGCACTGGACCCCACGCGCTCGCACAGGCATATAAGCCACGAACGACCTGCCCGACTCGGAGCTCAAGACCATGTTCGGATTCATCGCCAAGATTTTCGTCTGGTGGAAAGACGCCACGCCGGGAACCTTCCTGACGCTCGCCATGCGCGGAGCCCAGAAGGTGGGCGAGGATGAATATGGCAACCGCTACTTCACCGAGCGCGGCAATACCGGTCCGGACGGCCGCAAGCGCCGTTGGGTGGTCTACAAGGGTTACGCCGATGCGTCCCGCGTCCCGTCGGACTGGCATGGCTGGCTGCACCACACCTTCGATACGCCGCCGAGCGAAGCCCCGCTTCACCGTCAGTCCTGGGAGAAGGATCACCATCCCAATCTCACGGGCACGGTCTACGCCTATCGCCCCACGGGCAGCCTTCTCGTGAACGAGAAGCGCCAGGCATCGTCGGGTGATTATCAGGCCTGGTCCCCGGACGAGGCGTGAGCGTCTCGACACGGTCACAATCCCACGGCAGAGTGGGCGCCATGAAAACCCGATTTCTTGTTTCCCTTTCCGTAGCCTGTCTGATGGCGACCTCCGCCCAGGCGCAGGATGCATCCGCGTCCGGCCAGGACAGTGATGCCATTGCCGACCTGCTGCGCCGGGATGATCCCGATGCGCGCAATCGTGGCCCCCTGTCCAGCGAGCCGGGCGATATCGTCGTCCTGCGCGGCTTGGACAAGGTGACTGCACGGACCCGGGATTTCGAGATTCCGATCGGCGAGACCGCCCAGTTCGGCGCGCTCTCCGTCACCGCGCATTACTGCCGCAAACGCCCGCCGGAAGAGACTCCGGAAACCTATGCCTTCCTGGAAATCCATGACCGTCGCACGGACGGGTTCGGCGTGGATGTCGATGGCGAGCAGATCTTCTCGGGCTGGATGTTTGCCTCCCGCCCGGCCCAGAACCCGCTGGAACACCCGGTCTATGATATCTGGGTGCTGGACTGCCGGTCCTGACCGTCCGACAGGGCCAGTTCCAGGGCTCTCGCCCCGCTGATCTCGTCGGGCAAGCCATGAAAATCTGCCTGCACTGACAAGGCCGCATCCAGTCGGGTGCGGTAGTCGTCACGCGGAATGGTTTCGGCACCGAAACGTTCCAGATGCTCGGTCGTGAACTGGGTGTCCAGCAGCACAAATCCGCCGGCCCGCAAGCGTGCGATAAGATGGACGAGCGCCACCTTGGAGGCATCCCGTCGCCGCGAAAACATGCTCTCACCGAAGAAGGCTCCGCCCAGGGCGACGCCATACAGGCCGCCGACCAGGTCACCGCCGGACCAGCACTCCACCGAGTGCGCGATCCCCAATTCGTGCAGTTCGCTGTAGAGCGAGAGAATGCCGGAATTGATCCAGGTTTCTTCCCGGCCGGGTGCTGGCGCCGCACAGCCGGCCACCACGTCCAGAAAGCCCACATTGATGGAGACCTGGAACAGGTCCTGGCGGACCGTCTTCCTCAGGCTGCGGGATATATGGAAATGGTCGAGCGGGAGAATGCCCCGCTCGTCCGGGTCCAGCAAATAGATGCGCGGATCGTCGCGGCCTTCCGCCATGGGGAAGACGCCGCGGGCGTAGCAGTCAATCAGGTCCTGGGCACCAAAACCGCGCATCAAGCCTCCGCCTTGGGCGTGGCCGGCTAGCCGTTGCGTTGGGCCAGCCACTCCTCGAGCCAGCGAATGTGATAATCGCCATTCACGAAATCGGCCTCTTCCAGAAGGTCGAGGAAGATCGGGATCGTGGTTTCCACACCGCTGACAACCATTTCTTCCAGGGAGCGGCGCAGACGCAGCAGCGTCTCTTCACGCGTCCGGCCATGGACGATCAGCTTGCCGATCAGGCTGTCATAGTAAGGCGGAATGGAATAGCCCGCATAAAGGGCAGAATCGAGGCGAACGCCGAGACCACCCGGCGCGTGGAACTCGGTGACCTTGCCCGGGGAGGGGGCAAACGTCTTCGGGTTCTCCGCATTGATGCGGCACTCGATGGCCCAGCCTTCGAACGTGATGTCGTCCTGCGTGATCTCCAGCGGCAGGCCTGCGGCCGCGCGGATCTGTTCACGGACCAGGTCGATGCCGGTGATCATTTCGGTGACGGGGTGTTCCACCTGGAGACGCGTATTCATCTCGATGAAGTAGAACTCGCCATTCTCCCAGAGGAACTCGATCGTGCCGACACCGCGATAGCCGATGGCGGAGATGGCCTTGCGGACCACGTCACCGATCTCGGCGCGCTCGGCATCGGTCAGGGCCGGCGAGGGGGCTTCCTCAAGCAGCTTCTGGTGGCGGCGCTGCAGGGAGCAGTCCCGCTCGCCCAGATGCACGACATTGCCATGCGTATCCGCGAGGACCTGGATTTCGATATGGCGCGGCTGGCCGAGATATTTTTCCAGATAGACCGTGCCGTCACCGAACGCCGCAGCGGCTTCAGCCGAGGCGGTATCCATCGCCTCTTTCAGCTTGTCGGCGCTCTCGGCCACCTTCATGCCGCGGCCACCGCCACCGGACGCCGCCTTGATCAGGACCGGATAACCGATCTCTTCGGCGATCGGCTTGGCGTCTTCATAGGTCGCCACGCCGCCTTCGGAACCGGGGACGACCGGGATGCCGGCGTCCATCACGGCCTTCTTGGCGGTGATCTTGTCGCCCATCATACGGATATGGTCCGCGGTCGGGCCGATGAAGGCGAGGCCATGGGCTTCGACGATCTCCGCGAAGCGCGCATTCTCCGACAGGAAGCCATAGCCCGGGTGAACCGCTTGGGCGCCGGTGACTTCCGCCGCCGTGATGATGGCGGGGATGTTGAGATAGGATTTGCCGGCCGGCGGCGGTCCGATGCACACGCTCTCATCCGCGAGGCGGACATGCATGGCATTGGCATCGGCTTCCGAGTGGATGGCCACGGTGCGGATACCCATCTCGCGGCAGGCGCGGTGGACGCGAAGGGCAATCTCGCCGCGATTGGCGATCAGGATCTTGTCGAACATGGCTTCAGCGCTCGCCTTGCTGCTGGGGTCAGGACAGGACGAAAAGCGGTTCGCCGTATTCCACCGGTTGGCCGTCATCGACCAGAAGATCGGTCACGGTGCCGTCTTTTTCGGCGGTGATCGGGTTGAAGGTCTTCATGGCTTCGACCAGCAGGATGGTGTCACCCTTCTTCACCTGATCGCCCGGGCGCACGAAATTGGCGCTGTCCGGGTTCGGCTTGAGATAGGCCGTGCCAACCATCGGGGACTTCACCGTACCCGGCTTGTCGCCTGCCGGCGCAGCAGCGGGAGCGGCTTCGGCAGCAGCCGGAGCGGCGGCGACCGGTGCGGCGGCCGGTACAGACACGGTCTGGGCGACCGGGGCTACGGTGAGCTGCCGGGCAATCCGCAGGCGCAGATCGTCATGCTCGACTTCGATTTCGGACAATTCCGTTTCGCGCAGGATATCCGCCAGTTCACGGACGAGGGCGGGATCGATCGGCGTACGGGAACGAGAATCAGAACTCATGATGAAAGGCCTTTGGTTCCGTCGATTGTAATCAGAGACATTTGGCAGCGGCTTCGATGCCCAGCAGATAGCTCTGCAGCCCCAACCCGGTAATGGATCCCCGGGCGACAGGGGCGACGTAGGAGTGATGCCGGAAGTCTTCGCGTGCTGCCGTCTGACTCAAGTGAACTTCGATGACCGGAGGTTCTATAGCGCGAACGGCGTCATGCAAAGCGACCGATGTATGCGTAAATGCACCCGGGTTGAAAACAACTGCAGAAGCATTGACGTTTGCGTCATGGAGCCAGTCGATCAACTCGCCTTCATGGTTTGACTGGCGGAAGACAAGGGTAAAGCCCAACTCACGGGCCTTGTCCGCGCAGGCGGTTTCAATATCCGCCAGCGTCATCGTGCCGTACACCTCCGGCTCTCGTGTGCCGAGGAGATTGAGATTCGGTCCGTTGAGGATGTGAATGGGTTTGGTCATGGCCTTGCCTTGCAGCCCTTCGGCGAATTACGAGGTGACAGACGTCAGGACTCAGAAGAGGTCAAGCGAAACCGTGCTGCAGCTAACAGTCAATGGGCAAGACCGGTCGATGGCCGCGGGCGCCCGCGTGTCCGACCTGGTCAGCGACCTCAAACTAGATGGCCGCAAGATCGCGGTCGAACGCAATCTGGAGATCGTGCCGCGTTCGCAATACGGCGAAACGGCACTGGAAAACGGCGACCGGATCGAGATAGTCGCCTTTGTCGGAGGTGGATAGGCATGGATGACGCAAACCCGAATGTGACGGTCGAGGACACGCCGCTGGTCGTGGCCGGCCGGACCTTCAACTCCCGCCTCATCATCGGCACCGGCAAATACGCCACCTACGCCCAGAATGCCGAGGCCCTGAAAGCCTCCGGGGCCGACATGATCACGGTGGCGATCCGCCGGGTGAACCTGTCCAATCCGGACGAGCCGCGCCTGGTCGATTTCATTTCACCGGAAGACTACACTTTCCTCCCCAATACGGCGGGCTGTTTCACCGGCGAGGACGCCGTCCGCACACTGCGCCTGGCACGCGAGGCCGGTGGCTGGAATTTGGTGAAGCTGGAAGTCCTGTCCGATCCCAAACATCTTTACCCCGACATGGCCGAGACGCTGCGCGCCGCCGAGATGCTGATCAAGGACGGGTTCGACGTCATGGTCTATTGCTCGGATGATCCGGTCTACGCGAAGAAGCTGGAAGAGATCGGCTGTTGCGCCATCATGCCGCTCGGTGCGCCGATCGGCTCCGGTCTGGGCATCCAGAACCCGGTCAATATCCGGCTCATCATCGAGCAGACCCAGGTCCCGGTGATCGTGGATGCGGGCGTGGGCACGGCATCGGATGCTGCCGTTGCCATGGAGCTGGGTTGTGACGGTGTCCTGATGAATACCGCCATCGCCGAAGCGAAGGACCCGATCCGCATGGCCTCGGCCATGAAGCACGCCGTCATCGCCGGCCGTGAAGCCTATCTCGCCGGTCGCATGCCCAAAAAACGCTATGCCGATCCGTCCAGCCCGCTGTCAGGTCTGATCTGAGCTAGGTCGACCCGTCTGTGTGAATGTGGATGGTCTCGCCGCAGTGCTTGCAATGCACAGCGTCGGCGTCGTGCAGCATCAGTCCGCATTTCTGGCATTCCTCGCGCACCTTGGTGGGGCGGAAGAGAACCTGCGCCAGGCGCAGGAAGAGCGTCACGCCGACAATCATCACCGCCACGGAGAGCAGGCGACCGCTCGTGCCTTCCAGCGTGATATCGCCAAACCCGGTCGTGGTGAGCGTGGTCACCGTGAAATAGAAGGCGTCGGCATAGTTCCGGATCTGCGGATTGATCCCGTATTGTAGCGCATAGATCAGGCCGGTGGTGACAAAGAGGAAGATCACCAGGTTCAGGCCTGCCAGCAATTCCTCCTCATGATTGCGGAAGAAACGGATGTCTTTCCTCAGCCGGGTCAGCAATTGGTAGGAATGCAGCAGGCGCAGCGTCCGCAGAATGCGCAGGAAGCCCAGGCCTTCACCCGCAATCGGTGCAAGGAAAGAGCCGATCGCGATGATGTCCGCCCAGGTCGTCGGCCGGATGAAAATCATCCGCTTGTCCTTCTCGATGAGCAGGCGCGCCAGGAAGTCCGCCAGGATCACTACACCCAGAAGCATGTCGCCCAGCTCGATCGCGAGTGAACGCGGGAAGAAGGAGGTCGCGATCACGTAGAGCGTCGCCAGAATGTCGAAGGCGAGCAGGCCATAGCGGAAGCGGTGGGCCGCCGGTGTATTGGCTTCGTAGAGGGAGCGGATGGTCTTCAGCACGGTGTAGCTGTCCTGTCGGTCTGCTGTGCCCGGAGCGATTCCGGGACAACGCCAGTCTTGCGCCTGACCTGTCTCAGGGCAATCCATCCGGCTTTTCACTGGACACATGTTCCGTTTTTGTTCTAGCGTTTGGTCCTGGAAGGAGAACCGCCATGGATCAACGCATTTCCCTGATCACGCTGGGCGTCACGGACCCGGCCCGGTCCCGCGCCTTTTACGAGGCAATGGGCTGGACGGCGAGTTTCCAGAATGACGAGATCGTCTTCTTCCAGCTCAATGGCGTCGTGCTCGGCCTGTTCCGGCGTGAGAGTTTTGATGCCGACATGATGCGGGACAATGACGGGTCTGGCCGGGTGGCGCTGGCCTATAATGTCCGCGAGCGTGAAGAGGTCGATCCGCTTCTGGAGCAGGCGGTGAACGCCGGG
>NZLV01000237.1 GCA_002694345.1 Maricaulis sp. | reverse complement strand
CACCGCATAGGTCTCGAACAAATCGGCCGCCATGCCGGCACAGTCACCGACATTGTCGCCGACATTGTCCGCGATCGTGGCCGCATTGCGCGGATCATCCTCGGGAATGCCGGCTTCGATCTTGCCGACCATGTCACCACCGACATCCGCCCCCTTGGTGAAGATGCCACCGCCCAGACGGGCAAAGATGGAGATCAGGGAGGCCCCGAATCCCAGCGCGACCAGTGAGTCGATCACGACCCGGTCGCCGCTTTCATGGCCCATACCGCTGGTGAGGACCCAGAAATATCCGGCGACCCCCAGCAGGGCGAGCCCGGCGACCAGCATGCCGGTCACGGCCCCCGAGCGGAAGGCAATGCTGAGCCCGGCCGCGAGACTTGTTGAGGCGGCCTGGGTGGTCCGGACATTGGCCCTGACCGATACGAGCATGCCGATAAATCCGGCAGCACCTGACAGAAGGGCGCCCACGGCAAAGCCCAGCGCGACTTCCCAGCTGAGGAAGATGGCGATGAGGATGCAGACGACGACGCCCACGATACCAATCGTTGTGTACTGGCGCTTGAGGTATGCGTTCGCGCCTTCCTGAATGGCCGATGCAATTTCCTGCATCTTTTCGCTGCCGGAGCTCGCGCTCATCAATCTCTGTGTCTGGATGACTCCGTAGATGATCGCGAGAACGGCTGCGGCAATGGCCAACAAAATTATGTTCATGGCTTCCAGCCCCGTTTTTCTTCACTTCTATTTTTAGTCTGAGAAGGAAAGGAGGAAGCATACGCGTGAGAACCACGCCGACCTCTGCATGCCCCCCGCATTTTCTTATCGTTATGCTAAAGACTATGCCTAAGACACACGCATGGCGCAACAGACTGTATTTAGTCTGCCGATTCAGGGGTTTGGAGGGTTTTGTAGCGAAAGCTAGCGGCGCAGGAGACGCGTATCCGACGCACGAATCTCGATCCGGTCGATCGAATTGGCGCCATAGATTTCCTGCAGGACTTCACGCCAGACATCGCGGGCATGATCGGTATCCAGCGTTTCGCCATTTTCAGTGGAGAGCGGCTCGCGGTAACCGGCACGCACCAGGGCATCGAGCGCGAAATGCAGGTTTTCCTGCATGTCCCAGACATTCTCGCCATCGGAGGCCCGCACCCGGACCTGGACATAGGCAAAGCCGGTCAAACGGCCATGGGATGACAGGGGAACCACCAGGGCCGGCATGTTGAAGGCCCGCGGATCATCCTCTTCCTCATCCGCGGCATGCTCGTCCTCGTCGGACCCGCCCCGATTGAAAAACAGGGAAAAGCGATTGCCACTGCCCTGCGACGAGCCGCCCCCGCCGCTGCCATGCGCCGGCGGTTCGGCCGCGGCACGGTCCAGTCCGAGCGCACTCGTGCCCAGCGTCAGCGAGATCAAAATGGCAAACCAGAGGCGGGTCATCAGGCATTCTCCTGAGGCCACTCTGGCAGATCGGCCTCAAAAATGCGTAAACCCGGGAGTGGTCATTTCGACGGGTTCGCCCGACAGGCCCCGGCACACAACAGCCGAGCCGTTCGTCACCCGCCCGATCCGCGTCAGGCGCACACCGCTGAGCTGCGACAGGGCGAGCAGCTGATCCGCCGCCTCGGCCGGAGCGGTGAACACAAGCTCGTAATCATCGCCGCTGGTGGCCAGCCGGATGAGACCCGCATCGCCCTGCCCGCCCAGCCAGGCTTCCACCTCGGGCGACAGGGGCAGCGCCGCCAGATCGAGCTCCAGACCGACCCCGCTTGTGGCGGCCAGATGACCGGCATCTGCCACCAGACCGTCCGATACGTCCAACAGCGCGGTGGCGAGGCCGCGGAGCCCCTGCCCCAGACCCAGGCGCGGCTCCGGCGCCTGATAGCGCTGGGCACAGGCTGCCGGCACACTGGCATCACCGGTTTCCCAGGCCAGCCCAAGGCCGGCATCGCCAATACTTCCGGACACCCAGACATCTTCACCCGGCCGGGCCCCGCTGCGCGAGATGGCCCCGCCCTTCGGCACGCGTCCGATCAGGGTCAGTGTCACGGTCAACGGGCCGGGCGTGCGCGTGGTGTCACCGCCCAGCAGGACCAGACCATGGCGCGTCTGCAGCCGGTCCAGCTCTGCTACGAAGGCGTCCCGCCAGGCCGCGTCACACCGCTCCGGCCAGGACAGGGCCGACAGATAGCCCACGGGTTCCGCGCCCATGGCCGCGAGATCGGACAGATTGCTGCCCAGGGCCCGCGCGGCCACGGTCTGCGGTGTGTCATCGGTAAGAAAGTGGACCTGTTCGACCAGCGTGTCGCAGGCCAGGACGAGTTCCTGGTCCGGCGGGCAATCGAGCACGGCGGCATCATCGGCCAGGTCCCGTGCCCCCGCATGCTGGCGGGTCAACGGGGCCAGGCGTGTCCGGATGAAGTCGAACTCGCCCTGCCCGCTCATGGATCAGAACTCGTCAGGCCGGGCCTGGCGCGCGCAGCGATCCAGCGCCGCATTGACGAATTTCGGCTCAGAGCCCTCGAAGAAGGCATTGGCGACCTCGATATACTCGTCGATCACCACGCGGGCCGGCACGTCCTTGCGCTGGAAGAGCTCATAACCGGCGACACGCAGAATGGCGCGCACCGTGGCGTCCAGACGTTCCATCCGCCAGCCATCGGCCAGCAGGCTGTCGATCATCGGATCGACCTTGGCCTGTTTCTCGACCACGCCCGCGACCAGGCTTTCAAAGAAGTCCTCATCGGCTTCCACGAATTCATCGCCTTCATGCTCGGCCCCGAAACGGTGATCGCGGAACTCGCGGATCACGGAAGAGGCGCCCCGGCCGGCAATATCCATCTGGTAGAGCGCCTGGACGGCGGACAGACGGGCAGCCCGGCGCAGACGGGCCCGGGCTTCGGACGGGTTTTCCTTGGCGTTATCGCTCGCGCTCATCAGGCGGCTCCAAACTTGTCGCGCAGGGCGATCAGCGACAGGGCGGCCTGCGTGGCATCCGCCCCCTTATTCTTGTCGACGGCGCGCTTGAGCGCCTGGGAGCGGTTCTCAACAGTGAGAATACCATTCCCGGCGATCACGCCATTCAGGTTCAGTTCCATCAGCCCGCGCGCGCTCTCGCCGCAGACATAATCATAGTGCGTGGTCTCGCCGCGAATGACGCAGCCCAGCGCGACATAGCCATCATAGCCCGCCTCGCCGATTTCCGCCTGCACGATGGCGCCCGGGATCTCCAGCGCGCCGGGAACCTCGATCACATCGGCCTGTGCGCCCGCCGCAGCGGCCGCTTCGGTGGCGCCCTTGATCAGGGCATCGGCGATATCGCGGTAGAAGGCACCGGCAATAATGAGAAGCTTGGGGGCGCTCATGCGCTTTCCTCCGGGAAGTGGCGCTCTTCGCGCACGCTCAGACCATAGCCTTCAAGGCCGACAATGGTCTGGGGTTTCGTGGTCAGCAGGATCATGTCCTTCACGCCGAGATCCAGCAGGATCTGAGCGCCGACACCGTATTCGCGCAGACGCCGCGCTTCGCGCTCGTCATCGGGCACCGGTGAATGGGCGCCCAGGCGTTCCATGATAGCGGTATGGGAGGTCTCGCGGATGAAGACCATCACGGCCGGGCCCTCGGCCGCGGCAATCGCCTTGATCCCCGCCTCGACCAGCTCGCCGCGCGGACCGGCCTCGTGCAGGACATCGTCGACGAAAGAGACCTTGTGCATGCGCACCGTGGTGGGGGCCTGCGCCGACGGCGTGCCCTTCACCAGGGCGACATGCTCGGCCCCGTCCAGCGTATTGCGGAAGACGACGAGCTTGAACGGACCGCCATACTGGCTGGTGAACTCACTCTCCAGGCGGCGCTCGATGAAACGGTCATTGCGGCGGCGATAGGCGATCAGGTCGGCAATCGTACCGATCTTGAGACCGTGCAGCTGGGCGAAGGCGACGAGGTCCGGCAGGCGGGCCATCGTGCCATCCTCATTCATGATCTCGCAGATCACACCGGCATTGCCGGCGCCGGCCAGGCGGGCAACATCGACCGACGCCTCGGTGTGGCCAGCGCGAACCAGCACGCCGCCATCGCGGGCGACCAGCGGGAAGACATGGCCCGGCGTGGCGATGTCGTCAGCGCCCTTGGACGGGTCGGTCGCGACCTCGATCGTGCGGGCCCGGTCATGGGCAGAAATCCCGGTCGTCACGCCTTCGCGCGCCTCGATCGAGGTGGTGAAGGCGGTCTGGTGACGCGAGCGGTTCTCCGTCGACATCAGTTTGAGACCGAGATGCTCGATCCGCTCCTGGCTCATCGCCAGGCAGATCAGGCCGCGGCCATGCTTGGCCATGAAGTTGATCGCATCCGGGGTGGCGAATTTCGCCGGGATGACGAGATCGCCTTCATTTTCGCGATCCTCCGCATCGACCAGGATGAACATCCGGCCATTGCGGGCATCCTCGATGACGTCCTCGATGGGAGAAAGGGGGATATCGCTCACGCGCGCGTCTCCGAAAACTCGTTCAGGCGGGCGGCGTAGCGCGCCATCGTGTCGACCTCAAGATTGACGCGTGCACCTTTTTGCAGCGTGCCCAGCGTCGTGACCTCGGCCGTATGGGGAATAATCATCAGATCGAAGCTCGATCGTGTCACCTCATTCACCGTCAGCGAAACGCCATCGACCGTGATTGAGCCCTTCTTGGCGATGAATTGATTGAGGTTTTCCGGCGGCTCGACGGTGAAGACCAGCCATTCGCCCTCCTCGCGCCGATCCAGAACCGTGCCGACGCCGTCGACATGGCCGGTCACCAGATGCCCGCCCAGTTCATCACCGATTTTCAGCGCCCGCTCCAGATTGACCCGGTCATCCTCGGCCCAATCCCCCAAAGTGGTCAGGCGCAGCGTCTCCGGAGAAACCTCGACGGCGTACCAGCCGCCCTCACCGGCCTCGCCTTTTTCGACGACCGTCAGACACGCGCCGGCATGGGCAATCGATGCGCCCATATCAATCGTGTCAGGCGCCCAGGGCCCCTCGATCTCGAAGCGGCGCACATCGGTGCCGGAAATGGACCGGATCCGGCCCAGGGCTGTGACAATACCGGTAAACATCAGCGGATCCGTTCGTAGCTTTCCTGCAGGTCGGCGCCACGCTCGCGCACGCCCGTCCGCCTGAAGATGGGCGCCGCGTCCAGCGCCTCAAGGCCCAGGCCTGCAATCACCGGCAAACCATCCCCGCCCAGCAGGATGGGTGCGCGGAACCATTCGATCCGGTCGACCAGGCCCTGAGCGATGGCGGATGCCGCAATTTGGGCGCCTGCCTCGATCATCACCCGGTCATAGCCGGCGATGGCACGCGCCAGATCCCGGTGCGGCACGAGAACGACCTGGCGTCCGGTTTCCGCGAAGACGGCCGCGCCCGACGGGGTGCGGCCCTGACTGTCCATGATCACCACATCCGGCTGGCGCTCGCAGCCACCTTCGGGCCGGGCCGTCATTTTCGGATCATCGGCGAGAACGGTGCCGATCCCGGTGAGGATGGATTCATGCGCCGCGCGCATCTTGTGGACCTCGGCCCGGCTTTCCGGTCCGGTGATCCATTGCGACGCGCCATTGGCCAGCGCGATGCGCCCATCCAGCGAAGTGGCCAATTTCAGGGTGACACGCGGACGCGCCGCGCCGGTCATTCGTCGTCGTCTTTCGCCGCGGCATTGCGGGCGGCGTTGGCCAGATGCTCATCCGTGATGAACTCGCGGAAGTCCTCGACCTTGTGGAAGTCCTTGTAGACCGAGGCATAGCGGACATAGGCCACGGCATCGAGATTCTTCAGGCCTTCCATCACCAGCTCGCCGACGCGATCAGAGGTGACATCCGTTTCGCCGGTGGATTCCAGACGGCGCACGATGCCGGAGATCATCTGGTCGATCCGGTCCGGCTCGATATTGCGCTTCTGCATGGCAAGCTGGATCGAGCGGGTCAGCTTCTCCCGGTCGAACGGAACCCGCCGGCCCGACTTCTTCATCACGGTCAGCTCGCGCAATTGCACGCGCTCGAACGTGGTGAAACGGGCGGCACAGGACGGACATTGCCGCCGGCGACGAATGGCATTCCCGTCCTCAGCCGGACGGGAATCCTTCACTTGGGTATCGGGATGACCGCAAAAAGGACAACGCATAAGCGAAGTTTAGGCCAGTTCCGGGTAAATGGGGAAGCGTGCTGTCAGGGCCTTCACTTCTTCGCGGACTTCAGCCTCCACCTCGGCATTGCCGTCCGGGCTGTCGACCAGCGCATCCAGCACCCGCACCATCATCTGGCCGATCTGCGTGAATTCCGCCTCGCCGAAGCCGCGCGTGGTGCCCGCCGGCGACCCGACCCGAAGACCGGAGGTCACAGTCGGCTTTTCCGGATCGAACGGCACGCCATTCTTGTTGCAGGTAATGAAGGCGCGCTCGAGTGCCTCTTCGGCGACATTGCCCTTGAGGCCTTTCGGACGCAGGTCGATCAGGGCGAGATGGCTGTCGGTGCCGCCGGAGACGATGGCATAGCCGCCCTCGATCACGGCGGTCGCCATGGCCGCACAATTGGCCACGACCTGGCGTGCATAATCGGCGAATTCCGGCTGCAGCGCCTCGCCGAAGGCCACGGCCTTGCCAGCGATCACATGCATGAGCGGACCGCCCTGCAGGCCCGGGAAAATGGCCGAATTGATCTTCTTGCCCAGATCCAGGTCGTTGGACAGGATCATGCCACCGCGCGGACCGCGCAGCGTCTTGTGGGTGGTCGTGGTGACGACATCGGCATGCGGCAGCGGATTGGGATAGACACCGCCCGCGACCAGGCCGGCAAAGTGCGCCATGTCGACCATGAAATAGGCACCGACCGCGTCGGCAATCTTGCGGAATTCGGCGAAGTCGATCTCACGCGGATAGGCCGAGCCCCCGGCGATGATCAGCTGCGGACGGACCTCTTCGGCCTGTTTGCGCAGGGCGTCATAATCGATCCGCGCATCATCCTCGCGCACGCCATAGGCATGGGCTTCAAACCATTTGCCGGACATGTTCGGACGCGCGCCATGGGTCAGGTGGCCGCCAGCATCCAGCGACATGCCGAGAATCTTGTCGCCCGGCTTCAGCAGCGCCAGGAAGACGCCCTGATTGGCCTGGCTGCCCGAGGACGGCTGTACGTTGGCATAGGCGGCGCCGAACAGGGCCTTGGCGCGTTCGATGGCGAGGGTCTCGACCACATCGACATGCTCGCACCCGCCATAATAGCGGCGGCCCGGATAGCCTTCCGCATACTTGTTCGTCAGCGGCGAACCCTGGGCCTCCAGCACGGCGCGGGAGACAATGTTCTCCGAGGCAATCAGCTCGATCTGCTGTTGCTGGCGCTGGATCTCGGCATGGATGGCCTGGGCCACATCCTTGTCGGATTCAACGATGGAGCGGGTGAAGAATGCGGCGGCGCTTCCGCTTTCGACCTGATTGTCCGGCATGACGACTCCTTGTGGGTTTCGCCTCGTGTGATACGGCCCGCGCGGGTCCGACACAAGCCATGTTTGCCCGCTATAACTGGCTTTGTCCTGCGAGACATCTTGATTTGGAATTATTTGATACAGGATGCATCAACGCTTCAGCGCATAATGAATTTTCATTTATTGAGGTTGAACTTCACAGCGCAGCATAATAACCACCATATCGGTCACACTGAATCGCGCCGGCATGACTGGCGCCTCGAAAACAGACGCTTGGAAGGTAAGACAATGTCTGACGACATGCTCCCCGAAATCGACAAAGAAGAACTTCTGCGCATGACCACTGATGTGGTCGCGTCCTACCTGTCCCACAACTCCATGCCGGCGGACAATGTTCCCGAACTGATCAAGTCCGTGCACGCGACGATGAAGGAAGTCTCCGAGTCGACCGTAAAGCAGGAACCGAAGACGAAGCCGGCCGTGGCCGTCTCCAAGTCGGTGAGCGACGACTACATTGTCTGTCTGGAAGACGGCAAGAAGCTGAAAATGCTGAAGCGCTATCTGCGCTCGCAATACAACATGTCGCCGGATGATTATCGCCGCAAATGGAACCTGCCGTCGGACTATCCGATGGTCGCGCCGGCCTATTCCCGCAAGCGCTCGCAGTTTGCCAAGGATATCGGCCTGGGCCGCGGCAAGAAGGGCTGATCCCCTTCCC
Source organism: Maricaulis sp. (assembly GCA_002694345.1). GTDB lineage: Bacteria > Pseudomonadota > Alphaproteobacteria > Caulobacterales > Maricaulaceae > Maricaulis. Next base: position 234 of record NZLV01000237.1, on the reverse strand, counting down.
GACTAGACCGTAATTCCACGGCCGGGCCTTGTGTCCGGCCGTTTTTTCTTGTCCGCGTTGCGGTTGAGTTTCCAGTTGAGCTTGGCGCGCGCCAGATACTCCACCTCGGCCCGGGGTGTATTCTTGGGAACCTGGAAGACCACTTCCTCGGCGGTATCGGCATCGATCGCCGCGACACGCAGCGCCTGGCCGATACCGATCACCTCAATATAGATGTCACCGCTCATGGAGGCT
>NZLV01000236.1 GCA_002694345.1 Maricaulis sp. | reverse complement strand
GGCATGAGTGCGGGTCTCATCGGTCATGTGCCCAGTCTATGCAGGCAAGGACCAACTCTTTGTGACGCGGCTCACGCCGCGCACCCCTCATCCGCCCTTCGGGCACCTTCTCCCGCAAGGGGAGAAGGAGGAAAACTCGGCTCTATGGGAACTCCCTCTCCCCTTGCGGGAGAGGGTGGCGCGCATGCGCCGGGTGAGGGGCGGCTGCGTCAGCGGCCATCAAAAACCCCACATCATTTTATCAAGGAAATCCGCCCCCTCTCCTCATGCGCCCCCTTGAACCGCGCCGCACACCGGCTCACCTTTGCAGGGCGCACACCAAGGAGTTCGTCATGTCCCGTCTCGTTTCCGCTCTCGCCCTTGCTCCGGTCCTGGCCTTGGCCACGGCCTGTTCCCAGCCGGCTGCCCAGGGCGACTGGACGCTGGATGCCGCGGCCTCCCAGCTGAACTTCGTGTCGATCAAATCCGGCGACATCGCGGAAGTGCACCATTTCACCGGCCTGTCCGGCTCGGTCTCCGAGGACGGCACGGCGGAATTGGTGATCGATCTGGCGAGTGTCGAAACCGGCATCGTGGTCCGCAATGAACGCATGCGCGAACACCTGTTCGAGACCGAGACCCATCCGACCGCCCGCCTGACGGCCCAGGTCGATCTGGCCGCGCTCTACAATCTGGCCCCGGGCGACCAGACCGCACTGGAACTGGATGGCGTGCTGGACCTGCACGGGGTGGAGGTGCCGATCTTTGCCAATGTCCTGGTCTCCGACCTCAACGGATCGCGGGTCATCGTCACCACCCAGGGACCGGTGATGATCCATGCCGCCGATTTCAATCTCCAGGCCGGGCTCGACACGCTGCAGGAACTGGCCGGCCTGCCCTCGATCACACCATCGGTTCCGGTGACGGCGACCCTCGTCTTCGAACGCGAATGAGTCGCTTTGCGGCGGAAATGTGATCGCAAGTTACGCCCGCATGACAAATCGGTAAATAATTGAATTTGTTTAATTTCCAGCTCACGCACGGGACAGTGTAGAGCGCGCATCCTGCTTGGCAGCGAGGGGATGCGCACATGCATTATGCGGTTGGAAAATCGCCCATTTTCATTGGCGGCGCGCCGCGCTCAGGGACCACTCTGCTGCGCGCGATCGTCAATGCCAGCCGCAATATCGTCTGCGGGCCGGAAATGCGCGTCATTCCGGCGCTCTGCCACCTCAACCAGCAGATCGAGGACGGGCATATGGACGTGCTGCAGGCCAATTACGGGCTCGACGCCCAGGCCCTGCATGACCGTTTTGCCCGCACGATCGACCAGCTCCTGGCCCCGCTGCACCTGAAAACCGGTGCCCGCGTCGCCGAAAAGACGCCCGCCAACATCCTCCACTTCCCGCGCCTGCGCCGCCTGTTTCCCGACAGTCCGCTGATCGCCGTGGTGCGTGACGGCCGCGATGTCGTGGCCTCGCTGCTCTGCATGGACTGGACGGATGCGCATACAGGCCAGCCCATGGCGATCACCCGCGATGCCGGGGCCGCGGCACAGCTGTGGGTGGACAGCGTTGAGGCGGGCCGCCGCCTGGCCGGCGATCCCGGCTTCACCGAACTGGTCTATGAACGCCTCGCCCGCGACCCGCAGGCAGAGATCGGCCGCCTCTTCCTGCGTCTGGGCGAAAGCGAGGATGCCCTGGCGCGGGCGCTCGATCATGTCCGCCATTTCGACAAGCGCGCCGGCCAAGCCGAGAGCAGTGCCGACCGCGTCGCCCAGCCGATCGATACGGCTGCCATCGGACGCTGGCAGCGCGATCTCAGCCCGGCCCAGATCCGCCAGGTGGAAGCCATCGCCGGGCCGACGCTGGAGGCCATGGGTTATGCCTGAGGCGCTGAATGCGCCCGAGCTCTCTGCGCGCGACACCCTTGGCGCCCGCCTGGTCTTTGCCGGAGGCTGTCCCCGTTCCGGCCTGACCCTGTTGCGCCGAATGCTCAGCCCGCATTCGCGGATCGAGTGCGGGCCCGATACCGGCCTTGCCCCCTCCATCGCGATGCAGTGGCAGGCCTTCGCCCAGCAATTGGGAGACCTGCACGCGCGCGATTTCGACCTGCAGGCCGAGGATATGCGCCAAGCCATGGCTGCGCTCCTGACCGGATTGTTCGAAACGCCGCTGACCCGCTTTCCCGATCACGTCCTGATCGAGAAGACCGCGCTCAATGTCGCCGTGTTCGAACATCTCGGCCGGCTTCTGCCGGAAGCGCGCTTCATCCATGTCGTGCGCGATGGCCGCGATGTCGCCGCCTCGCTTCTGGAGCGAGACTGGAAGGACGCCAACGGCACGCCCTTTCCGCATGTCACCCGGCCCGATGCCGCGCTGAAATACTGGAGCGATCTGGTGACGCTGGGCCTGAAGGCCGAGCGCGCCCTGCCCGGCCGCGTCCTGCGCCTGCCCTATGAGGAATTGGTGCGCCGCCCCAAGGCGACGCTGACCGCCGTGTGTGAGTTCCTGGACCTGGACTATGAGCGGACCCTCGTCCACTTCGCCGGCTATCCGATCGAGCTGAAAGGCCTGGAACGCGACAGCCTGCCCCTGATCAACAAACCGCTGACCCAGCGCCGTATTGGCGCCGGTGGCGAGCTGGACGGGGCCGTTGCACCGCCAACGCGGCAGCTGTTGACCCATCTGGGCTATGGAGCCCCGGAGACACCGTCAGAGCGACGGAAACGGCTCAGGACGATGATCCGGCGTTAGCCCACCCGCTCCATCACGCAGATGTAGAAGCCGTCCGTATCGGTGCGGCCCGGGGAGAGCTGGAGGGCGCCGTGGAGGCCGACGCAGGTTTCCAGGATCTCGCGGCCGCCCTCGGGCAGTTGGCCGGTGGCCTCGATCACGTCGAGGGCGGGGACGGATTTGAACACGGCGGACTTGGCGAGGAAGTCGCCGACGCGATCCTCATTCTCTTCCGGCAGGACCGAGCAGGTCACATAGACCAGACGGCCGCCGGGCTTCACATAGTGCTGGGCGCGCTCGAGCACGGTGTTCTGTTCCTCGATCCGCTTGGCCAGCGCGCCGGGCTTGAGACGCCATTTCGCGTCCGGACGGCGGCGCCAGGTGCCGGTTCCGGTACAGGGCGCGTCGCAGAAGACCACATCCATTTTCTCAACAAGGTCAGACAAGGCCTTGTCTTCATTGCCATCCTTGACCTGGACATTACGCGCATCGGCACGCTTGAGGCGGGGCCAGATGGCGCGCAGGCGGCGCCAGTCGATATCCCAGGCATGGACCTGTCCGGTATTCACCAGAAGGGCTGACAGGGCGAGCGTCTTGCCGCCCGCTCCGGCACAATAATCAAGCACTTGCTGGCCCGGAACCACGCCGGAAGCCAGGGCCGCCAACTGAGATCCGATGTCCTGCACCTCGACCCAGCCCTTGCCATAGGCGGGAATGGCCTCGGCGGCGGCCGCCTTGCCGCGCGGGTCGCGCTGCGGAATCCGAATACCCGAGCTGACAAGTCGGCTTTTTTCGGCCGCTTTCAGTTTCGAGCTTACTTCCTTGAAAGCCTTGTCGAAATCGACCTTGACTTCATTCACTCTGAGATCGACCGGCGCGCGCGAAGAGAGGGCCCGTCCCTCATCCGCTGCCGCTTCGCCGAAGGCGCGCAACAGGCTCGCTTCCAGCCATTCCGGCACGTCGGCGCGGATGTGGAGCGGCGCATCGGAAATGTCCCGCGCCAGCCCTGCCCGCTCCGCTTCGGTGAGCTTTTCCGGGGCATGATCATCCCCCTCGAACAGGGCGTCGATCGCGTCAGCGTCCAGTCCCCAGACCCGGCCGACCGTCCCCAGCGCGAGGCTGCGCGCACTGTCGTCTTCCATGGCGTAGGCGGTGGAGGATTGATGGCGCAGCGCGTCCAGCACCAGACCGCCGATCCAGGCGCGGTCGCCCGATCCGGCAAAACGGTGCGCCTTGCCCCAATCGCGCACGGCATCCTTCACCGGCTGGTTCTGGCGGGTCAGTGTGTCGAGAATTTCGATGGCTGCAGCAATGCGGGCGCCGTCTCTCATGTCGTGTCGATCTCCAATCATCCTTCCCCTTGATGGGGAAGGTGGGCCAGCGCGCAGCGCTGGGTCGGAAGGGGTGAACCCCGGTGCTGGAGACGGCTATACCTCGCCCCCCCCCCCTCCGTCAGCCTTCGGCTGACACCTCCCCCATCAAGGGG
>NZLV01000043.1 GCA_002694345.1 Maricaulis sp. | reverse complement strand
GAGCTGATCACGCCGATCGCCATGGAAGAGAAGCTGCGCTTCGCTATCCGTGAAGGCGGTCGCACCGTCGGCGCCGGCGTCGTCTCCAAAATCGTCGAGTAATCACTCGCGACATCGCAATTGAGGAAGCGGCGTGCCCCAGGGCGCGCCGCTTTCTTTTTGCCTGCGCCTCAGCGTCGCACTACAGGCCCTGATCTGGACAGGCTCCGGTGCCACCGGTACCTGTTTGGCCACTCCAGTGATCGCGTTGAGTAATCATGACCGCTACGCTCGAACTTCGCCTGAACCCCGCTCTCGACCCGGAACCCTGGGCGAAGCTCTATGCTGCCAACAAGCTGGTCCAGATACCCGATGTGCTCGAGCCTGAGCTTGCCAATGAGATCGAGAGCCTTCTGAGCCGCTCGCTCCAATGGCGCATGGTGTTTGTTGAGGCCGATCCGGCGGCGCCGGGCGGAGAACGGGTCATCCAGCTGACCCAGCAGGACATGATGCAGCTGGGACGCGACGGGGTCGGGCAGAAACTGGCCCGCGTCATGGAACGGGCCCGGGACAATTACGGCTATCTCTACGACGCCTATCCGATGATCGAGGCCTACACGTCGAACTGGGATCCGGGTCATCCGATCCACACGCTCACGGAATTCCTCAATTCGCCGGAGTTTCTCGATTTCGGCCGTCAGGTCACCGGCGCACCGCTGGTGACGAAGGCGGATGCCCAGGCGACCCGCTATGCGCGTGGTCACTTCCTGACCCGCCATGTCGATGAGGGGCACGACAAGGAGCGCGTGGCCGCCTACACCTTCGGTTTCACGCGGAACTGGCAACCCGACTGGGGCGGTCTTCTGATGCTGCTCGACGAGAATCTGGATGTCAGCAGGGCTTTCCTGCCGCGCTTCAATGTCCTGTCGATCTTCGATGGGCGGCGGGTCCATTCGGTCAGTCCGGTCTCGCCCTTTGCCGGCGGTGCCCGCCACCAGATCACCGGCTGGTTCCGCAATGACAAACCCTATCGGGAAAGCTGATGCAGGACCCGCGTCTCGCCGAGGCCGCACAGCGCCGGCTGGCCGATGATTTTCGCGGGGCCTGGGGATTGTGCCAGGCTGTGCTGCAGGAGCGGCCCGGTGATGCGGCGGCCCTGAGCATCATGGCGATCTGCGCCATCGAAACCGGTGATGTCGAGACGGGCCGCAAACTGCTCGACCAGGCCGACCAGTCCGATCCGAATGAACCGCTGGCGGCCATGTATCGCTCGGTCTTGCTGGAAGCGACCGGCGATCTGGCGGGGGCCGTCGACGCGGCCCGGCGCGCCAGCGAACTGGCGCCCGACCGTTTTGATGTCTGGGGTCGCTATGGCGATCTGGCCGGCCAGCAGGAGGCTTTTGAGGTCTGCGCCATGGCCCTGGCACGCGCAATCAAGGCCGACCCGAACCACCCGGCTGTGCCGCAAGTGGCCTTGCGGCTGGCCGGTGCGCGGATGGAATTGCGCGACCTGACCGGCACCAGCGAAGCGCTGGCGCTGGCGGAGCAGGGTGGGCTGGCGGGCAGTCTGGATGTGCTGCGGCTGAAATCCGAGCTCGCGCGCCATGTCGGCGACTGGACTCTTCTGGCGCGCACGGCGCAGGCCTGGCTCGATCTGGATCCCCAGGACCTTGAAGCGATGGGGGCCTTGGCCCTGGGACTGGGCCAGCAAGGGCTCTACAAGCGCGCCGTGCGGCTTTTCCAGACCGTGGTGGACGCGGATGGCAGCGCCGAGAACTGGGCCGCGATGGGGCGGTTGATCCTGGGGACGCGGGATCTGGTCGGGGCGCGGGACGCGTTCGAAAAGGCGCTGGCCCTGGACAGCGACTGTGCCGAGGCCACTTTCGGACGCGCGCGTATCCTGACTTTCATGGGCGATACGGACGAGGCCGCGCGCATGTGCCGCCGCACGCTGGATATCGATCCGGGCAATTTCGAAGCCTATGGGCAATTGTCGGAAGTGACCGGCGGCCGGCTCACGGATGACGAGCTGGCCCGGCTGGAAGTCGAGGTGGAGAAACCCGGCATGCCGGCCGACCGGCTGTCGATCGGCCTGTTTGCGCTGGGCGATGCCTATCACCGTCGCAAGCGGCGCGAGGATGCCTTCCGGACCTGGCAGCGGGCGAATGACACCAAGAAGCTGCAGCACAATGGCGCTGTCGTGTCCGCCTATGATCGCGCCGAGCAGGAACGCCGCACGGCTTGGCTCGAGACTGTGTTTCCCGGTCCGGTTCCGGGGCCCCATCCGGCAGCGCCGGCCCAGCAACCCCTGTTCATCGTGGGCATGCCGCGCTCGGGCACGACGCTGATCGAGGCGGCGATCGCCGCGCATCGCGATGTGGTGGCGGGCGGAGAGCTGAGCATGATGCCGGCCCTGTTCGAGGAATTCGTGCGCTGGGCCGCGGAGACAGGATGGTCCGGCGGAGAGATCCCCGAAGCCCAGGCCGAGCACTGGCGGGCGCGCTACCTGTCGCAATATGCCGAGTACGGCCTGACCGGAAGCGCCTGGGTGACGGACAAGCAGCCGGCGAATTTCATATCGGTCGGCCTGATGCGGCGCCTGTTTCCGGCGTCTCCGGTCATTCATATCCGCCGCAAGCCGGTGGAAGTGGCCTTTTCGATCTACCGGCGGAATTTCTCCCGCATGTGGCCCTATGCCCATGATCTGGACGATCTGGCCCATGTCTATGCCCAGCAGGCCCGGCTGGGTGCGCACTGGGCGCAGGCGGATCCTGATTGGGTAACCCCGCTCCAGTACGAAGACCTGGTTGCTGATTTCGATACGCGCATCCGTGAGGTCATCGAACGGTGCGGGCTCGATTGGGACGAGAACTGCCTGACCTATTACGAGGCGCCGGAACGGGCCGTGATGACCTTCAGTGCCGTCCAAGTGCGCAAACCGCCTTCGGTCGAACACCTCGATTCCACCAGCCCGTACGCCGAGTTCCTGGCGCCGTTCCAGGAAGCGCTCCAAGCCTATCCGGTCGATTCCGAGACAGGCCGCTGGACGGGAGAGATGACAGAAGCCCCGCAGGCCAAAGGTGAAGCGGAAGGCGGGTTCCTGTCGCGCTGGCTGGGGCGCAAGCCATGAGCCTGGCACAGCTCCAGCAAGCCGCCCTGTATCTTCAGCAGGGCCGGGCCGCCGAGGCCGAGGCGCAGATGGACGCAGTCCTGAAACGGACGCCGGAGGATGCCGAGGCCTTGCATCTGAGAGGCCTGGCAAGAGGCCGGCAGGGCAAGACGCAAGAGGCGCTGGCTGACTTGCAGGCGGCGGCCGTGCGCCATGCCCAGCCCCATGCCGTGCTGAGCAATCTGGGCAATATCAAGCGCCGGGCGGGTGATCTGGAAGGCGCTGTGGCGGCCTATGAGGCGGCGTTGGAGCGTCAGCCCGACTTCATCGATGCCCGTGTCAATCTGGGCATTGCGCTGACGGATCTGCGCCGGTTTGCCGAGGCGGTCGCGGCTTTTGAAACGGTGATCACGAAACAGCCCGGGCATACGGCGGCGCTGAATGGCCTGGGCATTGTCCGCACGCACCAGGGTGATGAAGATCGCGCAATCGACGCGTTTTCCACCTGTATCGCGATGAATGCCAAGGCGGTCATGCCGCGGATCAATCGCGGGGCGCTGCATCGGGGGCGCAATGAAATCGCTGCCTCCCTCGCGGATCTGGACGAAGCCTGCCGTTTGGCCCCCCGGCTCGCCGAGGCCCATTTCCAGCGCGGTCACACGCTGCGGACCCTGGGGCAGACCGAGGCGGCCCGCGATGCCTATCGCCAGGCGGTCGCCTGTGCGCCCCAACGTCCCGATATCCACCGCGACCTGGCCGGCCTGTTGTGGGAGATGGGGGAAGGCGAGGGCAGTACGTCCATCCTGGAACAGGTGCTGGACCAACAGCCCAGTGCGGATCTGCACCATGCCCGCGCCCGGGTCTTGATGCGGACCGGCCGGCCGGAGGCCGCTCTGGACGCGGCCAGTGCTGCGCTGGCCCTGGATGCCCGGCATGCTGATGCCAAAGCGTTACGCGGCGAGATCCTGGCCAAGCTGGGAGACCCGGCCGGCGCCATCGCGGAGATTCGCGCGGCGCTGGAGATCTCCGGAGGCGAGGACTTTGCCATCCGACACCAATTGGCGGAGGCCTGTCTGGCCGCCGGCGTGCTGGACGAGGCGGAGCAGGCGCTGGACGCTGTTCCGCCGCCGGAACATTTGCAAAAGCATGTGGCCTTGCAGGCGACGGTTTGGCGCTGTCTGGGCGATGAGCGCTACAAGCGTCTCTACGACTATGACCTGCTGACCGCGAAACGCTTCATTGAAACACCGCCGGGCTTTTCCTCGCTGGACGCGTTCAATGCCGAGCTGGCGGACCGGATCGCGCATCTTCATTCCACGCGGGCCCAACCGATCGAGCAGACGCTGTTCGGGGGCACTCAGTCGCCGGGCCGGTTGTGGGATGTGGATGATCCGGTGATCCAGGCGTTGGGCCGGGCCCTGCTCGACATGGCGTCCCGATTCGTCTCCGAACTGCCGGATGATGCCGAGCACCCCTTTCTGGCCCGCAAGTCGGACCAGTTGAAGCTGACCGGGGCCTGGTCGGTCCGGTTGGCGTCCGGGGGCGGGCATGTCGATCACATCCACCCGGCCGGCTGGATCAGTGCCAGCTATTATGTCCAGGTGCCGCGCGCGGTGCTGGACGGCGAACGGGCGGGCTGGCTGAGGCTGGGTGTGCCCGGCGTGGCCGGTCTGGACCTTGAGGCTGAGCGCTACATCATGCCGGAGGCCGGCGCGGCCATCCTTTTCCCCTCCTATATGTGGCACGGGGTGGAGCCGTTCGAGGCGGATGAGGTTCGGGTCACGGCCCCGTTCGATCTTCTGCCCGTTTGACGCAAGATTTCCCCGGTTGATCGTGGTCCGGGTGGCATTTCGCAAGCAAATGGCGAGTTTTACGGCAGGCTCCCCATAGGTCTGAGGCATTATCGCAACAGTGCGGCGTGAATGGCGCTGCCGGGGCACTTGTGACAGTCCCGTGTCATTGACCCTTCGTATTTCGCATGGGTACCTTGCAATTAAGGCGGGGTAACGTGAGTCCCGTCGAGCGGGGGATTCTGCCTTAACGTGAAAAGGGGCAGGCTTCCCATACCAACCTTACTCGGAGGGATTAAGAGTGAGACCGACTTCTCTTAAAGCTTGCCTGATGGCCAGCACGCTCATCGGTGGCATGGCTGCGGCCGCGCCGGCGATGGCGCAAGACGACGACATCGTCGTCATCACCGGTACCCGCATTCAGCGTACCGATACCGTGGCGCCGAGCCCGATCACCTCGGTTGACGAGGAAATGTTCGAGCTGAACAACGTCGTCAATACCGAAGACCTTCTCAACACGCTGCCGCAGCTGATCCCGGCTTTCGACGCCACGTCGAACAACCCGGGTAACGGTACGGCCACCGTGTCGCTCCGCGGCCTGGGCACCACGCGTACGCTGGTCCTGGTTGACGGTCAGCGCATGGTTGGTTCCGGTGCTGGCCAGGTCGTCGACCTGAACAACATCCCGGCTGCCATGGTTGAGCGCGTTGACGTCGTGACCGGTGGTGCTTCCGCCGTTTACGGTTCTGACGCTGTTGCCGGTGTTGTGAACTTCATCCTGCGCGACGACTTCGAAGGCGTTGAGTTCTCTGCTTCGCACGAGTTCTCCCTCGAAGAAGGCGACGCTGCCATCTCTGACGTGACCGTGACGGTCGGCGGCAACTTCGACAATGGTCGTGGTAACGCCGTGGTGAACTTCGGTTACACCAACCGTGAAGCCGTCTTCCAGGGTTCCCGCTCCTTCTCCGAGCAGGCCTGGTGGTCCAATGGTCCGGGTTCCACGACCTACTATCCGGGTGGTTCCTCGAACATCCCGGGTTCGCGTATCCGTCCGGCCGCTGGCTCGGCTTTCGACGTCACGACCGACACCTCGGGTGCCCCGGTTGCTTGGACGCCGTACAACTACGCTCCGACCAACTACCTGCAACTGCCGCAGGAACGTCACATGATCTCCGGCTTTGCCACCTATGAGATCGCTGACAACATCGAGATGTACGCTCGCGGCATCTTCGCCAACAACGTCGTTGATTCCCAGCTGGCTCCGACGCCGACGGGTACGCTCGGCATGACGATCAACCTGGACAACCCGTTCCTGTCCCCGGCTCTGGCCGCTCTGATCGCTGGCGACGCAAGCTCCAACAATGGCGATGGCACGGCTGACATTCGCATCAACCGCCGTATGCAGGAAATCTCCACGCGGAACTCCCTGCGTGACACGAACACCTTCCAGGGTGTCTTCGGTTTCCGCGGCGACCTGAGCGAAAACTGGACGTATGACGTCTTCTACAACTACTCGCGTTCGTCTGTTTCGCAGATCCTGTCCGGCAACATCTCCGTGTCTGCCTTCCAGGAAGCTCTGCTCTGCGACGGTGGCCCGACGGCTATCGCCAGCGGTTGTACGGCTCCGGCGCTTGACGTCTTCAACGGCCCGGATTCCGTGTCCGCCGCTGCTGCTGACTTCATCGCCCGTACCGGTGCCCAGATCGACGTGATCGAGGCCACCCAGGCTGTTGCTGCTCTCTCCGGTACGCTGGAGAACATGGCTTCGCCGATGGCTGACGTTGCTCCGGCTCTGGTGTTCGGTGTCGAATATCGTGAGAACAGCGCGTCCATCCGTCCGGACTCCGTGCTTGGCCCGGACGTTCGCGGCTTCAACCAGTCGCTCCCGATCGAGGGTTCCTTCGACGTCTATGAATTCTTCACGGAAGTCGATGTGCCGCTCGTCACGGGGCGCCCGGGTATCGAAAGCCTGAACTTCACCGGTGCTTTCCGTCTGTCCGATTACTCCACCATCGGTACGGCTCAGACGTATGCTGCCGGCTTTGGTTGGGAACCGATCGAAGACCTGCGCATCCGTACCCAGTACAACCGCGCTGTCCGTGCGCCGAACGTGGGTGACCTGTTCGCTCCGGCCACCAACGGCTTCCCGGGTGCACAAGACCCGTGCTCCGGCGGTCTGGGTTCCTACTCCGCGGCCACGATCGACGCCAACTGTATCGCAACCGGTGTCCCGGCTGCTGCCGTTGGTACGGCGTTCCAGTCGAACGCTCAGATCGAAGCCCTGTTCGGTGGTAACCCGAACGTTCAAGAAGAAACCGCTGACACCTTCACCATCGGTGCTGTGTGGCAGCCGTCCTTCCTGAGCGGCTTCACCCTGCAGGTCGACTACTACGACATCGAGATCGACGATGCGATCTCGGCTCCGTCGCTGCAGAACCTGCTGGACGAGTGCTACATTCAGGACATCGCTTCGTCCTGTGCCTTCTTCAACGGTGCTCGTAACCCGTCCACCGGTGAAATGGCCAACCCGTTCATGCCGGAACTGACGTCTTCCAACCTGGCCGTCCTGACGGCTGAAGGTGTCGACGTCCGCGCCGACTACTCCTGGGATGCCGAGCAAATGGGCCTGTCTTCGGACCTCGGCTCGTTCGCTGTGAACTACTACTCCACGTTCACGATGGGCAATGGTTACCAGACGTCCGTCATCGCTGGTTTCGTCGACTGTGAAGGCCTGTTCTCGGGTCAGTGCGGCGAGCCGACCCCGGAGTACAAGCACGTCATGCAGGCGAGCTGGTACTGGGGCGCTCTGACGTCGTCCCTTCGCTGGCGTCACATCGGCAGCGTGGACATCGAATCGTCCTACCTGCCGTTCGTTTCCGAGCGTGAGCAGTCCATCGACGCCTACAACTACTTCGATGCGACCTTTGCTTATGACGTGAGCGAAACCGCGACTGTCACGATGGGTGTCCAGAACATCTTCGACGAGCAGCCGCCGGAACTGACCTCCACGTCGTCCGAGCAGGCCAACACCTGGCCGGCCACGTACGATCCGTTCGGTCGTCGTCTGTTCATGGGCGCACGCCTGCGCTTCTAATCGAAGCCGAACATGACTTAGGGAAGGGCGGGTCTTTTGACCCGCCCTTTTCTTTTGCCTGCAAGGCCGGAAGAGATGCAGGCCGGGCATTGTCAGCCCCGGACCTGCCGCCTAGCATTCCGGCATGGGGGATTATTCAGACACGACTGCGGAAGCGGGCGCCTGGAAACAGTTCTGGACCGGGCGCGCGCGGGCCAGCGAGCACCAGTTCCGCGATGCCCGCACGGGCGCATTCCTTCACGGCTATTGGCAGGACGTCCTCGAGGCGGCGCTTGCAGGCCGAAGCGAGGTGTCGCTGATCGATCTGGCCACGGGGGAGGGGGAAGTGATCGCGCTGGTCGACCAGGCCGCGGCGCGCTATCCGGACCTTCGCATTGAGGCCTTCGCGAGTGATATTGCGGTCGACGCCGTGCGGCTGGCCGCCAGTCCGCGGCGCCGGTTCGAGGCCAGTCCCGTGGTGGCCGACAGTGCCGTTTTGCCTTTGCGTGATGCCAGTCTGGATCTGGTGCTCAGCCAGTACGGGCTGGAATATGCCGGTCCGGGGGCGTTTTCCGAGGCTGGCCGTATCGTGGCGCCGGGCGGTCGCTTTCATGCGCTGGTTCATTGCCGGGGCGGGGCGGTGGAGACCGCTTGCAGCGCGGTGGCATCCCTCTTGGGTCAAGTCATTGAAAGCGAATTGATTCCCCGGATGAAAGACTTCGTTGTGACGATCCCCAAGGCTGTGGCCGGAGAGGTATCGCAGGACGACGGGCAGGCGTGCGCCGATGCCTTGCGGCAGGCGCTCGAAACCAGTGCCAGGGCGGCCGGGGCTGCGGCGCCCGGTCCGGCACGGGATCATGTCGCCCGATTGATCCAGGATTGCCAGGCCGCGGCCGGCCGGCTCGGCGGGTTCCAGACTGCGGATTTGCTGGCCTGGCTGGACGGGCAGGCGGGCGAACTGACCGCCTTCCATCATCGCATGACCTCCATGATCCGCGTGGCCCTGTCGGACGCGCAGATGGAAGATTGCCGCGCCCGGCTCGCCCAGGCCGGCCTTGATGTTTCGCCAGCCGCGACGCTGGACCTGCCGGATGGCGGACCGCCCCTGGCCTGGGTGCTGGATGCCCGCCGGGAAGCGCAGGGCTAGCGGGCGGGTGCGGACAGACGGAGAAATCTGCGATTTAGCGGTTTTCATATGTCCGATAGCATTGTAGACAGCTGCGCTTCGGATGTGACGGTGACCGGTTCACCGTGCTATTCCGCGCGCGCGGCTTAGGGGTGTAGCTCAGTTGGTAGAGCATCGGTCTCCAAAACCGAGGGTCGGGGGTTCGAGTCCCTCCGCCCCTGCCATGCCGCTTCGACGGAATTAGGCCAGGCATAACGCCTGAACCGATTGAAAACAGGGCCCCGAGGGGCCAGATGGATCTGATGACGCGGAACGCGAAGAATAAGACGCCGGCTCAGGCCAAGGCTGACACGGCAGCGCCGAAGAAGCGCCAGGCTGGACCTTTCCAGTATCTGGCACAGGTGCGCCAGGAAGCCCGTAAGGTCACGTGGACCACGCGGCAGGAACTGATCGTGTCGACGATCATGGTCCTGATCCTGTCCCTGATCGCGATGCTGTTCTTCTGGGGTGTCGATTGGGGCATCCGGAACCTCGTTCAAATCCTGTTGTCGCTGCGCCCGTAGGAGGAGGCTGTATGTCTGCCAAGTGGTATATCGTGCACGCCTATTCGAACTTCGAGAAGAAGGTCGCAGAGGCAATCAAGACCGAAGCCAACATCCAGGGCCTCACGGACAAGTTCGAGGAAATCCTGGTGCCGACCGAGGACGTGGTCGAGGTCCGCAAGGGCCGCAAGATCAACGCCGAACGCAAGTATTTCCCCGGCT
>NZLV01000235.1 GCA_002694345.1 Maricaulis sp. | reverse complement strand
CTGGTTCCCCGGTGACGACCGCGCCGTGGTCACCGCCGACACTGGCGGCAATGAGATCAACCACATCTTTGTGCGCGAACTCGATGGCCGCCTGAATGACATCACGCCGGGCGATGAAGTCCGCGCGCAATTCCTCGGCTGGTCGCCGGACGGGTCGGACATGTGGGTGATGACCAATGAGCGCGACCAGACCGCGATGGACATCTATGCCTATGACACGCTGAGCTATGAGAGCGGTGTCGTGTTCCAGAATGACGACTCGCTGGACATCGGCGATGTCAGCCCGGACGGCCGCTGGCTGGCCCTGGTGCGCAACCGCACCTCGGCGGACAGCGACATCCTTCTGGTCGACCTGGCCTCCGGCGATGCCACGCCGCGCCTCATCACCGAGCATGAGGGCAATATCGCGCATGGCGTCTACACCTTCACGCCGGACAGTTCGCAACTGGTCTATGCCACGGACGAGCACGGCGAGTTCAACCAGGCCTGGACCTATGATCTGACGACCGGCGAGACCGCGCCGCTGATCGAGGCGGACTGGGATGTTCAATTCGTCATCTACTCACCGTCCGGCGATTACCGGGTATCCGGCATCAATGCCGATGCCCGCACCGAGGTGACGATCACCGATACGCGCACGGGCGAAGACCTGGCCCTGCCGGAGCTTCCGGCCGGCGATCTGGGCTCGGTCCGCTTCTCGCGGGATGAAGGCCGGGTGGCCTTCCTGATCAATTCGGCGACCTCGCCCTCCAATCTCCATGTCGTAGACCTGGCCAGCCAGGCCCATGCCCAGCTGACCAATGCGCTCAATCCGGCGATCTCCGAAGACGAGATGGTGGATGCTGAAGTGGTGCGGTTCGAGAGTTTCGACGGGCTGGAAATCCCGGGCATTCTCTATCGTCCGCACGGCGCCAGCGCGGACAATCCCGTGCCGGCCCTGGTCTGGGTGCATGGCGGTCCGGGCGGGCAGAGCCGGATCGGCTATTCCGCCACCATCCAGCACCTGGTCAATCATGGCTATGCCGTCTACGCCGCCAATAATCGCGGCTCGTCCGGCTACGGCAAAACCTTCTTCCACATGGATGACCGCCGTCATGGCGAGGAAGACCTGATGGACATCGTGTCCGCCGGGGAATGGCTGCGCCAGCAGGACTGGGTCAATGCCGACCAGGTCGGCGTGATCGGCGGCTCCTATGGCGGCTTCATGACCGCAGCCGCCCTCACCTTCCATCCCGATGCCTTCGAAGTGGGGATCAATATTTTCGGCGTCACCAATTGGGAACGCACCCTGGCCTCCATCCCGCCCTGGTGGGAGAGCTTCCGCGAAGCGCTCTATGACGAGATGGGCGACCCGGCCACCGATGCCGAGCGTCACCACGCCATCTCCCCGCTCTTCCACGCCGACCAGATCACCAAACCGCTCCTGGTCATCCAGGGCGCCAATGATCCGCGCGTGCTGCAGGTGGAAAGCGATGAACTCGTCGCCGCCGTGGAAGCCAATGGCGTGCCGGTGGAATACGTCCTCTTCCCCGACGAAGGCCACGGCTTCCGCCGCCGCGAAAACCGCATCACGGCTTCGGAGGCCTATGTGAGCTTTCTGGATGAGTATCTGAAAGGGGATGGGGAGTAGGTCCAGTCGGGCGGTCTAGCGGCCGCCCGTCTCGCCATTGTCCGCGTCAAACGGCACGGCAGTGTCGAATTTGTGGGTGGTGAAGACCACGCTCGTTTCGAAACGCCGCACGCCAGGATCACCGAGCAATTGAATCTCAGCCCATCTCTCATAGGCCGTCAGGCTGGGGGCGTGGACCAGAATGATGAAGTCGACATCCCCGGCGATGGAATAGCATTGGGACACATGAGGGTCGGCGCACATACGGGCACGAAAGGCCTGGTAGATCTCCGGCGTGTCATCCGCAAAGGTGACCGCAACAATCAAAGTCTGACCCAGCGCGTCGCGGTCGACCAGGGCCACATCAGCCCGGATCAGTCCGACCTCACGCAGATGGTCGAGCCGTCGTCGCACGGCGGTTTCAGACAGATTGACCCGCTCGGCAATTATCCGGTTCGGCAGACGGTTATCGGTCTGCACAATGGCCAATATGGCCCGATCAAACGCATCCAAGGACATGCCCTATCAGACACGGCGAAATTCGCCGGTTCAAGTGCGGAAATCGCCGGTATTCGCGCAGAGCTTCCGACTAGACTGGCACACCAACCATTCGGAGAAGTCCATGTCCCGCGTTTCCCGCCTTGCCGCCTGTTGTGGGCTGAGCCTTGTCTTGAGCAGCTCGGCCTGGGCCGATCTGCCGGACGAAGCGGATATCACCGCCCGGATTGATGCGCTCCTCGCTGAGACCGGCATTCCCGGCGCTCTTGTCCTGATCGAGGAGGGGGAGGACCGGATCATCGTGGCGCGCGGACTGGCCAATCGCGAGACCGGCCTGCCGATCGCGTCCGACCAGTTCATCCGCATGGCCAGCGTCGGCAAGCTCTACACGGCCGCCGTCATTCACCGGCTGATCCTGGATGGCCGGATTGCCCTGGACGACCGGCTGGCCGATTTGATCGATCCGCATTGGATCGACGGCATTGCCAATGCCGACCAGGCCACCGTGCGCCAACTGCTCAATCATACAAGCGGCATCCCGGACTATTATGACGACACCTGGTTTTCCCTTGTGGACACGGTGCATCTCAATACACCCGAGCGGACGCTGGCTCATATCCACGGCGTGCCGGCCGATTTCGAGCCGGGGGCAGACCACGCCTACTCCAACACGAATTACCAATATCTGGCGCTGGTTGCAGAGCAGGTGACCGGTCAATCGCTGGAACAGCTCTACCGGTCCACCGTGTTCGAACCCCTCGGACTGGACGCCACCGGCTACAATATCCAGTTCGATCCGCGGGATGTGATCCATGGCTATGGCAGCGAGATCGACCCGGAAGCGGATGCCTACTGGCTGCAGGAAAACAATGGTCCGGATGGCGGCATCTTCGCGACGATCGGCGAGACCGCAGACTTCGTTGATGCCGTCTTCCGGCCCGATGGGGCCCTGTCCGAACTGGGCGCATCCATGCTGAGCGATCGCTTTGATCGCGGGGGAGGCCGATACCGGGCTCTGGGCCCGAGCTATATCGAGGATGAGCGGGGTTTCACGGCCGTGACCCATGGTGGATCGATTGCCGGCTACGGGACGATCGTGATCCGCAGCATCAGCCATGACGTGACCGCGATTGCCCATGTGAACCGGGACCGACCGGACATTGCCGGCCTGCTGGCGCGTGATCTGTTTCTGGAAACGCTGGACCCCGCGCCCGCAGCCGAAGACTAGCCCAGCCCCACCCGCTGTTTCAGCACGGCCAGGCGTGCAGCGGACTGGTTGATGCGGTGTTCGGACAAACGGCCCTCGGCAATCGCTTCGCTGACCCAGCGGATGAAATTCTGGGGCAGTTCGGGATCCGGGCTGGCGGAATTGGACATCATCACGATGTCATTGCCGGCCTCGATGGAGCGCAGCACCGCTTCGCGCTGATTGTAGTTGTTCCGGATTGCCGCCATGTCCAGATCATCGGTCATGATGGCGCCGGTGAAGCCGAGCTGTTCGCGCAGCAAACCTTCCAGCACGAGCCGGGAGAAGGTCACCGGCTGGCCGCTGGGATCCACGGTGCCCAGCGTGAGGTGGCCGCCCATCACCAGATGGGCGCGGCCGCGATTGATCAATTGCCGGAAGGGCTCCAGCTCCGCTTCGCTCCAGGTCTGGGTGATGTCGACAAACCCGTCATGGCTGTCCCCCCGCGAACGGCCATGGCCGGGGAAATGCTTGATCGCACAGACCGAGCCCTCGGCCTCGAAGGCGTCGATGAAAGCACTGGCATAGTCCGCGATACGGCTGCCCTGCGTGCCATAGGCCCGGCCATGCCGGCCGATCACCGAATTGTCCGGATCATGCACATCCGCGACCGGCGCCAGATTCATGTTGAAGCCGGCTGCGTGAAATTCCCGGGCAGCCTGGCGGTAGAGGTCTGCGGCCTCGTCCGGGCTTTGCCCCTCGGCAACCTGCATGGCGCGCGGAATGGGCGAATAGCCCAGATCGCGGGACAGGCGCTGGACCAGTCCGCCTTCCTGGTCGATCGCCATCCAGGCAGACGGGTCAGCCTGCCGGAACAGGCGTGCCGAACTCTCTGCGCCCTCCCGCGAGCGGACATTGTGGCGCAGGAAGAGCACGCCGCCGATCCGGCGGGCCGAAAGATGGGCCGCAACGATCCCGGCTCCGTCCGACTGGTCATCCCGTCCGATGAAGCCCATGAGCAGCATCTGGCCGATCTTTTCCGCCAGCGGGCGTTCGCCGACCTGCGCCAGAACAGACGGGGTCAGACCCATCCCTGCCAGCGCCAATCCGGATTGAAGCAGTTTTCGACGATCTAAACGCACCACGACACGGTCCCTGAAACTTTCTGCGTCCCGGATCAAAGCAAGCGGCAGGCCAGCCCAAATCGCAAGCCCGGCCAACATGTCGAAATGGTCACGCCGCCGCAATCGCGCCGTTCTGCGGGCGCTGACAGGGTGGCATCTGCCGCGATTGCTCACGATTGCGGCCCCTTTAACTGCCAACTTCCCGCGGCGGCCGGTCTTCCGGTTCGCCGCGTCTTTTTTGTGGGAAGGCGGTTCAAAGTGTGACGAAATATTCAGAACACAGAACAGGCACCGTAAGGCTGGCCGATCCATTGTAAGCTCGGGAAAACGAGGGACTGACATGAAACGAATTCTACTTGCCGGCATTTCCGTCGCGACCTTGAGCGCCGCAGCCTTTGCTCTGGATGGCGAAAAACAGGAAACCCGTGTCCGTGTTCAGGCGGACCACAATGTCATGATCGGCGGCGATGGCCCCATCATCGAGCTGCGCGGCGCCAACGGCGAACGCACGCTCCACATGGAACGCGATGGCGAGGACACGGTGATCACCGTCAATGGCCAGACCATCGAGATCGAGGATGGCGAAGTCCGCATCGATGGCCAGGTGGTTGAGGCCAGCGACCACAGCGTCGTGATTGTCGATGGCGACACGGTCCGGGTTGTCGGCGGAGATTTCGATATGGAACTCGACCAGGAGTTCGAGATCCACATGGCCGAGCGCGCCGAGCACCTGGCCCGGATGGGCGAGGAAATCCGCGCGCGCTTTGAAAGCGAAGACGGCGTCCACGCCTATGCCTTCGCCTTTGACGATGAAGGCGGTGAAGACCTGCACGAGACCATCATGGAATCGCTGGAAGCGGCGATGGCCGGCCTTGAAAACGGCCGCCACCATGGTGACGACTGGGAAGACTTGAGCGCGGAAGAACGCGAAGAGGTTCGCGAAGCCCTGCGCGAGGCCCGCGAGGAAATGCGGGAAGCCATGCGCGAGGTTCGCGCGGAGATGACGGAGATGGAAGGCGAGCGCCGCCGCGTGCGTGTCGAACTGCGCGAAGCCGCCCGCGACATGGCCCGGGCCGAACGCGAAATGGCGCGGGCCGCCCGCGAGGAGCGCCGCATCGAAATCATCCGCCGCCATGGCGAAGCGGAGGATTCGGAGGGCGTGCAGCATCGCTGGGAATGGCGCAGCGATCATGACGCCGCCATCTTCCGCGAGCAGCAGGCGCAGCGCGAAAGCCGCAATGTCCGTGTCGAACAGGACGAGGATGGCCGCCGCCGGGTCTGGGTGAATGGCGAAGAGCAAACCGGTGACGATCTGACCGAATGGCTCAACCAGCTCGAATCGGACCGCCTCGCCGGGGCTGCCGGTCGCGGCGATGACGGCCATCACATGCGCCGGGTGGAACGCCTGGAATTCCGCAGCGGCGATGGCGAACGCCAGGTCATCGAGCTGGAGGGCGGCCAAACGGTCGTGGTAGAGATCCAGACAGACGATGAGGACTAGGCGGAATATTCACCGGCCTTTTCAAGCAACAGGAACGGGTCGGCTCTTGCCGGCCCGTTTTCTTTTTCAATGTTCGCCAAAGACCAAACAAAAAAGAGGCTGGCACAAGGCCAGCCCCAAGATAACGGTTGGTCGATAAAGGGCGTCTCCTCCCCGAAACGCCGAAAGGACAGGACGGTCAGGCCCGTGTCCTGTACATACGTTTACGTGGCCTGACCCTTACGTCAACCCCCGATTTCTCCGTACGCTGAGGATAAGTTCTTGCCGCAGCGCAACATTTTCGACTTTAATCATTGCGCGCTGCAATACGCTCGACCGCCTCGATCCAGTCATTCCGGGCGACGGTTTCCTGCGCAGGCTGCTCTTCGCGCCATTGCTTGTTGTCGGAAATGTCTGCCGCCAGGCGGGCGCCGAGCTTGAGATCCTTGATCGTGACCAGGCCTTCCTCGCGCTCGTTCGAACCGACGATGACCGCCGCCACCGCACCGCGACGGTCGGCATATTTCATCTGCTTGCCCATATTGCCGCCGCCGACAAAGGCTTCGGCGCGGAAGCCGGCTTCGCGCAGTTCTGCGGCCATGGACAGGTAATCCGCTGCGCGGTCCTTTTCCGAAGCGACCACAACAACCAGCGGACGCTCCTGGGCGGCACCGGTCAGGTTCAGGGCCGACAGCGCCGCTGCGAACCGGCTGACACCGAAGGAGAAACCCGTCGCCGGCACAGCCTGGCCGGTGAAGCGCGAGACGAGATCATCATAGCGGCCACCGCCACCCACCGAGCCGAACTGGATCGGGGAACCGTCCTCATAGGTCGCCTGGGCCAGCAGTTCAGCCTCGTAGACCGGACCGGTGTAATAGCCCAGACCGCGCACGACGGACGGGTCGAACAGGGCCCGGTCCTCGTTCACGCCGATGGCGGAGAGGACATCATGGATTTCGCTGAGCGCCGCGATCCCGGCCTTGCCGGTCTCCGAAGTGCCGACCAGCGGTTCCAGACGGGCAATCACATCCTCGCGGCTGCCACCCGTGGCATCCAGGAAGGCCAGGACGCGGTCGATGGAAGCCGTATCCAGCTTGGCGCCTTCGGTGAAGTCGCCGGACTCGTCCTTGCGGCCCTCGCCCAGCAGCAGGGCAACACCGTCCCGGCCCAGCCGGTCCAGCTTGTCGGCGGCGCGCAGCACGCGCATGCGGCGCTCCGGCTCGGCCGCACCGATACTCTCCAGCACACCGTCCAGCAAGCGGCGGTCATTCACGCGGATGACATAGTCGCCATCGGCCAGGCCGACCGAGCGCATGACTTCGGCCGCCAGGGCGATCATCTCGGCGTCGGCCGCGGCGCTGGCCGCGCCCACCGTGTCGGCATCGCACTGGACGAATTGGCGGAACCGGCCCGGTCCCGGCTTTTCATTGCGCCAGACATCGCCCGCCTGATAGCGGCGATAGGGCTTGTTCAGGTCCTGGTAGTTCTCGGCCACGAAGCGGGCGAGCGGGGCCGTGTGGTCATAGCGCAGGGACAGCCACTGGCCGTCATCATCCTCCAGCGCGAACACGCCTTCATTGGGGCGCTCTTCGTCCGGCAGGAATTTGCCCAGCGCGTCGGCATATTCAAAGGCCGGCGTCATCAAGGGTTCGAAGCCCCAATCATCATAGACCTTGCTGGCACACTCGATCAGATGCCGCTCGACCCGCAGGATGGATCCGCTGCGATCTTCAAAGCCACGCGGACGGCGCGCCTTGGGTCGGAAGGGCTTCTTGGCACTCATCAGGTCTCTCCGGCGGGGACCGGCCGCCGGGCCAGCCCCTCTGTGTGAAAGCGGTGTTTTCCACGACAGGCCCGTCTCTGTGAACCCGTCTTTGCAGGACTGGTCCCGGAATTGCGTCCTCTTCACGAGAAATCAAGGCGTTATTGCCAAACTGCCTCGATCTTGAACGGGAGAGTTCCGCCATGTTGCGTGTCATCGGCACCAGTATTCTGCTTCTGACCAGTCTCGCCTCCGTGGCAGAGGCCGGTCCGGGAAGCGATTTTGCCGAGTTTGCCCAACGCCTTGGCACGGAAGCCAGCGCGCGCTCCCAGTCTGCCGCACAGCGGCCGGCCGCGCCGGCGACGCCGCTGGACATTGAAGACCCCTATACGTTCGAACTCGACCAGTTTGCCGCGGAATCCCTGATGCTGAGCCGGGAGATCGATGCCGCCGGCGGTCCGGTGGACCTGCGCTGCATCTTCCGTGGCATGTCACGCGATACCCAGGCACGGATCGACGCGATCAACGCAGCCGAGACGGCGGCGGAACAGGCGCATATCTATGCCGGACTGGCCGACCTGATGCGGGATGCGGCCGAGATTGCGCCGGCGATCGATACCGATACCGACCTGTCCGGCGTCACGCTTCCGGCCAGCTGCCCGGTGCGCCAGAACTAGCGGCGCGTCGCGCGGTCCAGGGCGGCAATCACACCATCGCGGGTCAGCACGGTCGGCAGGACCTGGGCCTGACCGCCCCCCACCGGGTAGAGCAGATAGAGCGGCACACCCGCCTGTCCGTGATCACGGATCAGCTGGGCGATGGTCTCATTGCGATTGGTCCAGTCCGCGCGCAGGAAAGCGACGTCATATGTGTCGAAAGCCGCCTGCACATCGGTCTGGTTCAGCACCCGCACCTTGTTGACCTGACAGGTCACGCACCAGGCCGCCGTGACATCCACGAAGACGGCCCGGCCTTCGGCGCGCAGCTCGGCGACACGGGCCGGTGACCAGGTTTCCTCGGTGACGCTGACGCTCGCCGTCGATGCCGTGTCCGGCAGGCGGGCCACCCAGCCCGTGCTGACCAGGGCGGCGATCAGACCCAGACTGCCAATGGCTTTCCAGACCGGACCGGACTGGCCCAGCGCCCAGACCCCGAAGGACAGCGCTACCAGGGCACCGCCGACCAGAAGCACGCCGCTGGACCCGGACTGGATCGACAGGACCCAGACCAGCCACAGGGCCGAGGCGAACATCGGGAAGGCCAGGAATTGCCGGAAGGTCACCATCCAGGCGCCCGGCTTGGGCATGAGCTTCAACAGGCCCGGCGCAAAGCAGAGCGCCACGAAGGGCAAAGCCAGCCCCAGGCCCATCGCCGCCGAGACCAGGATGACCACAAAGGCCGGCTGGGTCAGCGCCAGGCCGAGGGCACCGGCGGCCAGCGGACCGACACAGGGCGCGGCGACCACGACGGCGAGAACACCGGTGAAGAAGGCGCCCCGCGCGCCCGGCGTATCTGCCAGGCCGGAGCCGAGCCCCATCAGACGTGTCCCGACTTCGAACACGCCCAGGAGATTGAGACCGATCGCGAACAGGAGAACGGCCAGGGCCGCCACGACGACCGGCAATTGCAGCTGGAAGCCCCAGCCGACCGGCAGGCCGAATTCGCGCAGCCCGACCAGGATGGCCGCCAGACCGACGAAGCTGGCCAGAACACCGGCGAGGAAGAACAGGCCCTGTTCGCGGACCTTGCCGGCATCGGCATGCGCCACCTGGACGAATTTGAGCACCTTGATCGACAGGATCGGGAAGACGCAAGGCATCAGGTTGAGGATCAGCCCGCCGCCCAGGGCCAGGAGCAGGATGACGATATAGTTCACCGGCATGGTCACATCGGCCACGGTGTCATCAAGCGTCATGTCGTCGACCAGCAGGGCCGGTTCGATCTCCACCATGCGCGACTGCCAGCGCCCGCCCTCATTGACCTCATAGGACAGGACGCCGCCGCGGCTCGACTGCACCCGCTCGTCGGCGGCATAGCCCGAGCCGATCACCAGAACGGTCCGCCCGTCGACGGTGCGGCGTTCCTGTGAAGAGGCGTGGCGGATCAGGCCGGCCTTGAACGGGTAGAAAACCAGCTCACGGACCGCGTCTTCCGGCTGGTCGAAATCACCGCCGGACAGAGCCAGGACAATCTGGTCGGACACTTGTCCCAGTTCCGCGGCAATCGCCGGATCGGGCATTGGCACCGTGTCCAGCGCGGCGCGGATATACCAATAGCCCGCCTCGTCCCGGATGGCTTCGTCACCGACCGCCAGGGTCAGTTCCAGGCGGCGTTCTTCGGGGATGCAGATGTCCTCGCAAACCAGCCAGGTCGCATCGGCAATCAAGGTCAGGCTGTCGCCTTCATAGCCCGCGTCCAGACGGACCGGCATGGGAAGCGTCACTTCTTCCTTGTAGCCATAGTCCATGATGTCATCGGTGAGCGGCAGTTCGATCGGGGCCGGCCAGGCGATCTCGCCGATCTCCACCCCGTCCGGAGCCGTCCAGTCGATTTCGATCGGCAGACCGTTATCGCCCGGATTGCGCCAATAGGTGTGCCAGCCTTCCGGCATGATCTGGTGCACACCGATATGGAAGTCCTCGCCCGGGCGTGCCTGGGCGACATCCGAGACCAGTTCCGCCTCGATGATCGCTTCCCCGCTGGCCCAGCCGGGTTGGGCCAGAGCCGGTGCCGCGGCCGCAAGGGCGAACAGGCAGGACAGGAGAACACGCATCAGGAAACCTCTCGAAGGCGGAGCCACTTGGGATACTCTCCCGTCGATATAGAAGAAATTCGCGGCGTGTCGAACCGCTCTGACGCAAAGGTGATCGCCCCAAAGCAAACGGCCGCACCCGATAGGGCGCGGCCGTCTGTCATTCGGTGATCCGTCAGGATCAGGCCTGGGCCTGGCCTTCCGCCGTCGCCTTCAGCGAGGTACGGCGCAGGATGCGATCCCAGCGCTGCAGGGAAATGATGTGGGACGTGATGGCAATCAGGTCGCCATTGTCGTGCATTTCCTTGAGCTTCTCGGCCGGCAGGGCAGAGAATTTCTCGTTGGAGACACCCCAGTATTCGGCAACCGTGACCGGGTTTTCCGGGTCCTGCGGGTTGGCGACCTTGATGTCTTTCTTTTCCAGCAGGTCCAGAGCGACGAGGCGTTCCACGAAACCTTCCGTGATGCGCGCGTCATTCTCGAAGGCCGACACGAAGTCGATGGCCTGCTTCATGTAGTCGGTCGGCTCACCCTGCGCGTCGAAGAAGGGACGTTCCGCGTTTTCGGAGACGACAAAGTCGGCGTCCAGGTCGACGCAGACCGTGGACGGCTGGTCGTTCTGGGCCGAAGCGCTCACGAAGGGATAACGGCGCACATAGGCCGGAATGTAGTGTTCGTTGTCGAACTGGCCGTTCTCATCGACGAACAGATTGGTGCCGGCACGCAGGCCCATCACCAAAACCGGCATCTTCTTCTCGCCGAGGAAGACGATCGGATAGCTGCCGCAGGCGAAGGCGAATTCCGGGCTGATCGCCGGAACGAAATGCCATTCCTGCAGGAAGGAAAACGGATTGGAGACCGTCTTCACGCCATAGGATTTGTGCTTTTGACGGTTGAGCGGCTCAACATTCTTGTAGAGCGGCACGGATCCGGTGAGGCGCGGCTCGGTGGCGGCGTCGACCATGATAAAAACCCCTTTAAGTCCTTTGGGCACTGGATAGCGGATATGCCCCGGCCCGGCAACGCAGCCGTGCAGGGCGATTCCATGCCGTTCAACGCAAAAACAGTGCCGGACCCGAGATGGATCCGGCACTTCACTGCGATTGGGGTATCTGAACCCGTCTGGCGACGGATCAGAAGCGGCGGCCGAAGCCGATGCCGAACACGACCGGGTCGATCTGGACGTCGGCATTCACCGCACCGTCGATCACCACATCCGTGTCGATGTCGATGTATTTGACATCCAGGTTCAGGAACCATTCGTCCTGCAGGGCGATGTCGATACCGGCCTGGGCCGCCAGGCCAAAGCTGGCATCATAATCGATCGTGCTGAGGGCCGAACCCGACGGCAGGTCTTCATTGAAGAAGTAGGTGTAGTTCACACCGGCGCCGACATACGGGCGGTACTGGCCTTCCGGGTTGAAGTGGTACTGCAGCGTCAGGGTCGGCGGCAGAAGGGTCACGTCACCCAGATCGATATCACCGGCTGCCGTGTTCACAGCCATCACATCGTGCGGCGTCACGCCGAGGATGAGCTCGAGAGCCCAGTTGTCCTGCACGAAGTAGGTGATGTCCAATTCCGGCACGATCGAGCTGTCGATGTCGACATCGCCGCCGATCGGCGTGATCGTGGCCTCTTCGTTGGGAACGACGTTGATGGCGCGCAGCCGCACCAGCCAGTCGCCCTGTTCCGCCATCGCCGGCGCGGCGAGAATGAGAGCAGCAGCAGCGCCGAGAAGCATCCGTTTCATGGGTCCGTCCTTTCGTCCCTAAAGAATATGGGGACTTTCTGGACCCGGATGCGCGCGGGTTGAACTGCGCGTTTCGCCGCGCGTCAGCCTGCCGCGCGACAGGCTGACGCAGGGCGAATGCGGACTAGAAATCCAGA
The DNA here is from genome assembly GCA_002694345.1 of Maricaulis sp. Lineage (GTDB taxonomy): Bacteria > Pseudomonadota > Alphaproteobacteria > Caulobacterales > Maricaulaceae > Maricaulis. Next base: position 73 of record NZLV01000235.1, on the reverse strand, counting down.
ACCAGGGCGGCGCGGAAATTACGACCCGGCAGCGGCACCTGATCCTTCAGGAAGGAGGTGTGCAGGCGGGCAT
>NZLV01000234.1 GCA_002694345.1 Maricaulis sp. | reverse complement strand
GTTGCCCCAGTTCTGCCCGGCGCGGAAGAAGAAGACCTGGACGCAGGACTTGCCGCCATCCTGGGCGATGGCGATCACATCGGCCTCTTCCACCCCGTCCGGATTGATACCCTTGTCCGTGGTGACCGCCGCGATCGCCCGGATCCGGTCGCGCAGTTTGGCCGCCGTTTCGAAATCCATCGCCTCGGAGGCTTCCGCCATGCGCGATTGCAGCTCCTGGCGCAGCGTATTGGACCGTCCCCGCAGGAAGTCGGTCGCTTCCTTGACCAGCTCGCCATAGGCCGCCGGCGTCACCAGATCGACGCAGGGACCGGCACAGCGCTTGATCTGGTAGAGCATGCAGGGCCTGGAACGGCCCTCATAGACACTGTCGCTGCAGGTCCGGATCAGGAAGGCTTTCTGCAGCGTGTTCAGGGTCTGGTTCACTGCTCCCACGGACGCAAACGGGCCGAAATAATCGCCCTTGGTCTTGCGCGATCCGCGATGCTTGAGCAGCTGCGGTGCCGCATGATCCTTGCGGATCAGGATGTAGGGGAAGCTCTTGTCGTCGCGCAGCAGGATGTTGAAACGGGGCTTCAGCCGCTTGATCAGATTGGCTTCCAGCAACAGCGCTTCGGTTTCGGTCTGGGTGACCACGAACTCCATCGACCGTGTCAGCGCAATCATCAGCGAGATGCGGTTGGAATGGCCCCGCCCGGCGGCATAGTTGGAGACGCGATTCTTCAGGTTCCGCGCCTTGCCGACATAAAGCAGCGTGCCATCTTCCCCGATCATCCGGTAGACGCCGGGCTTGGAGGGCAGGCGTTTGACGTAGTCGGCAATGATTTTCGGCCCGCTCAGCGATTGCGCCGGCGGGTCGGAAGCGTCATTGATCGGACCGGATTGAGGAGTTGAGGTGGACATGCCTGACAAGATCGCGCTCGTAACCGGTGGCGGCAAGCGCCTGGGTGCCAAAATTGCCAGTGCGCTGGGTGCGGATGGCTGGCATGTGGTGATCCACTATAACCAGTCCGGCACCGAAGCGCGCGCTGTGGAAGCGGCGATCCGTCAGGCCGGCGGCTCGGCAGAGACCGTCCAGTTCGACATGGCGGACACGGCCGGTATCCGCGATTTCATGGACCGGGTCGGGCGGGTCGATGCGCTGATCAATTCCGCCTCCATTTTCGAGATGGACCGGCCGGAAGATGTCGATGCCGCCACGCTGGAACACACGCTCTCCATCAATCTGGTGGCGCCGGTCGTGCTGGCCTCGGCCATGGCGCAGGCCCACACGGCGCGGGCGTCGGGCTGCATCATCAACATCCTCGATCAAAAGCTCTTCAACCTGAATCCGGACTTCTTCTCCTACACGCTGGCCAAGGCCGGCCTGCTCTCGGCCACAACGACCATGGCGATGGCGCTGGCGCCGCGGGTCCGGGTCAACGGGATCGCGCCGGGCATCACCTTGCCGTCCGGTGGCCAGAGCCAGGCCGAGTTCGAGCGGGCTCACCGGATGAACCCGATGCAGGGCGGTTCCACGCCGGACGACATCATCCGCACGGTGCGCTTCATCCTTGCGACACCGTCCATGACGGGCGAGACGATCATTGTGGATGGCGGGCAGCATTTCGATGCTCGCGACAGCGATGTCATGTACGCGGCCGGAATTCCGGAGGATGAGAGCAAGTGAGACTGGATCAGGTCATCGAGAACGCGCTGGTCAATGCCACCGGCGAGGATGCTTTCGTCTACCGTCTGGAAGGCGTCAAACTGGATGTCGAGATCGGCATCCACGATTATGAGCGCGGCGTGAAACAGCGCGTCCTGGTGGATGTCGTCACCGTCGTTTCCAAAGCCTGGTGCGGCACGGACGATATCGCCACCGTGGTGGACTACGACTACATCCTGCACGGCATCAAGGCGCTGGAAGACCAGCAATTCGACCTGCAGGAAACCTTGTGCGGCACCATTCTCGACCTCGCCCTGGAACCCCAGGCCGTCGCCGCGGCCCAGGTCACCACCCGCAAGATCGACGCCTACGCCGATGCCGAAGCCGTCGGCCTGACGCGCTTCCGGATGAAGTCCGCACAAGACTGAGGGCTCATCGCCCGCCTCAGAGGGCGAGGTCCTCGCTTGGCTCAACAGCCTCCTTCTCCCCGGGGAGAAGGTGCCCTGAAAGGGCGGATGAGGGGGATCGGCGAGGTTTTCGCGAGCATCTCCAATACCGGGATTTCCCCCGCTCCCGGCGCCTGCGCGCCTCCCTCTCCCCAGGGAGAGGGCGTGCTGAGTCAGCCCCCATCAAGGGGAAGGATAGTCATTGGCTTATCCCCACCCTCCAAACCTGTGCCTAGACTCTTCGTGTCCTCGCACCACTCGAGGCCCGGTCCGGTCGGCCGGGGGTGCAAGGATTGCGGAGCTTGTCCGGGCGTGTCGGGTTGACCACGGCACATTCTGGCAGGGCCATCGGCCAGGGCGGGCGGCACTAAGCCTCGACCGTCGCAGTCCCCGGCCGGTTTCGGAGCAGCGCCCCAAGGGCGCTGGGCAAATCTCCGTGTGCGGGACGCCTCGCGGTGTCACTCACAATTCACTCAAGCGAAGATGCCGGATGGCGTCCCGCACCCCTCATATCGCCAGGTGGCTCCACCGTGGCGGTTTTACGCCTGCCGTTTCACCAAGGGCTGTGCCTCGCCATAGGTCAGCGTGCGCCAGACCCATTCCAGCGGACCGAAGCGGAAGAAGTGAAGCCAGATCGGAGACCAGACCAGTTGCAGCGCCCAGACCAGCAGAACCAGCTTGGCCTGGTCAACGCGTTCCACGGTGCCGAACAGGCCCAGACCCGGCATGCCGACAAAGATGTAGGTCATGATCAGGCTCTGGGTCAGGTAATTGGTGAAGGCCATCCGGCCGGTCGCGGCAAACAGTTTCACGATCAGGCTGAACACGCCGATCCGGGACACCAGCATGATGAAGGCGGCATAGCCGAAGGCCAGGACGAGGCTGCCGAAATAGGACCAGGCATTGCCGTCTGCCATGGCCTGCGGGCTGAACTCGCCGGCGATCAGCGTTGTGGTCGACATGTGGTTCATCCACCAGCCAAGGGCGAGGCCGATGGCGGCCAGGATCGCATAGCGGGCGGTCGACCAGCTGGCCGACAGGAAGCCGGATTTCATCAGCGCCATGCCGATGAACATCAGGCCCAGCGTGCGGGCACCCAGCATGATCATGCCGGCGACCTGTCCCATCAGGGCAAAGCCCATATTCCAGGGCAGGCGGTCGAGATAGCCGGCCTGGTAGGCCGCGGTGGAGTTTTCCAGCATGTCGGCCATGAAGGCCTCCTGCTCGCTGGCGCCTTCGCCGCCCATCATGGCGCCCAGATAGGTGCCGCCCAGCATGACAACCGCGCTGACCCCGATCAGGACCAGGCCCCAGATGATCAGGGGTGTCGGCGCCATGCGGCGGGCCTTCACGGCCAGCATGCCGAGCAGGGCATAGGTGACCAGAATGTCGCCCCACCAGATCAGGTAGGCGTGGATCAGGCCGATCGCGAGCAGCCAGAGCATGCGCGGATAGTGCCGCCCGGTATCCTCGCCTTCACCGGCCATCAGGATGATACCCGCCCCGAACAGGGTCGAGAAAATCGTGATGAACTTGAAGGCAAAGAAGGTGTGGGCCAGGGCCCAGACCGTCAGGTTTCCGCCGGTCAGGTCCATCTGGAGAGTCGGGTTGTCATAGGCGAAGGGCGACATGGCGAAGCCCTGCACATTCATCATCAGAATGCCCAGCACGGCGATACCCCGCAGGGCATCGATCGAGATGAAGCGATCGGTTCTCGGTGCGGCCATGTTATCCCCCTGACCCTGTTTGTGGCGCATCCTATCTGGACTTGCCCGGCTTGTCGCCGGGACGGTGTGCCGGAGTGTCCCGCCCTGATGACAGGATTTATCGGCGCCGGTCGCTGTGCCAAACTCCGCGTCTCACACAGGGAGATTTCTCATGCATCGACGCACTGTTCTGCTCGCCCTCGCCGGTCTCGGTGTGTCGGCCCTCCCCACGGCCCAGGCCGCCCAATGGGGGCTGACCGAGCGTCAGGCCCGTGACGGGGTGAGAGCCGCGCTCAGCCAGGCCGCCCGCCTGGCGACCAACCAGCTGGGCCAGCGCGATGGGTTCTTCGGTGACCCCCAGGTGCATATCCCCTTGCCGTCCCAGATCCGCAGTGTGCAGAGCATGTTGCGCCG
>NZLV01000233.1 GCA_002694345.1 Maricaulis sp. | reverse complement strand
TGGCGGCCAGGTCGCCCAGTGGATGCGGCGGGCCGAGATGCGCTGGATTTCCGGTGCCGGACACAATCTGCATCACCACCATCCCGCCGCGGTGCTTCAGGCCGTGCAGGATGTGCGCAACCAACTGCGCGAAACCGGCACAAAAGCTGGCGCAGCGGGTTGAGACGCGGCGCGCCCGGGACTAGTTTCGCGCCCGGTCCTTCAACGAGGTTTTCGACATGGCTTTCACCGACACTGCGCCCCATTCCGACGGTCCCATCGATCAGTCCGACGCTGTCGGCGGTGCGGCCCGCGAACAGATCAAGGCTTTCGTGGCCCGGATCGAGCGCCTGGAAGAAGACAAGGCCGCCGTCATGGCCGACATGAAGGAAGTCTATGCCGAAGCCAAATCCATGGGCTTCGACACCAAGATCCTCCGCAAGGTGGTCTCGCTGCGCAAGATCGACCGCCGCGAGCGCCAGGAAGCCGACGCCCTGCTGGAATTGTACTTGGGCGCTGTCGAAGGCTAATCTGACTGCCTCGGCTTGATGAGGCAGCATGACGCGCAAGATCGACGAGAAGAAAACCAAACGCGTCCTGCGCCGCCTGGAGCGGGCGCGGAAGGCGGCCGAGGATTCCGGCGCGCCCGATCGCGAATTGTCCGAATGGGAAGGCGAATTCCTGGGCTCCCTGGAAGAACGCCTGGAAACCTTCGGCTCGGCCTTCAGTGATCCGGACAAGGGCAATACCGAAGAAGCCCTGTCGACGCGCCAGGCCCTGAAGCTCAAGGAAATCGAGAAGAAGGCGAAGGGCAAGGCCCGCAAACCCATGTCGCGCGGCAAGGGGTTTCGCGGCAAAGCGCCCCAGCGCGCCCCCCGCGGCCGCGATATCTATGACGATATCGAAGCGGACACGCCGTCGGCCCCGCCCGAGACGAGGTCCGATGCCGGTCTTGCGGACAGCGACACTCCGGAGACCCGGCGCGCCCGCTTCCGGGTCATTGATACGGATTCCGGCAGCGGCGAGTGACCGCGTGCGCCCCATTCCCCATCGAGTGGAAATTTAGGTCGCGGTTAAACCTGTTCCCGGTTCCTGCGCGAAGTCCGGCCCGCGGATGGGTATTCTGGTCCTCAACCAGAACCGGAACGCGCCATGGACCAGAACCCCGACCTGCTGAGAGAACTCGAAACCGAATTGTTTGACGCCCTGGAGGCCGCGGAAAAGGCCGGGCTCGACCAGCCGGACGGCGAGTTTGCCTTCCAGCGCGGCATGACCGCCCTTGATCTGGTCACGGTGGAACGCACCGAACGGATCTATGAACCGCTGTCTGCCGATCCGGTGACCCGGGACTACGTCCTGCATCTGGACAGCCAGCTGCAGGGGCTTGTGACGCGCATCGATGTGCTGCGCGCCCGGATCGAACTCAGCCTGCAAGCCGGTCTGGATGATCGCGCCGACCTGCACCCCGAACTTCATCGCCTGGCCGCCCAGCTGCGCGCCCGCTTCCGCCGCGAAGCCGCCCTTCTGCCGGTCTACCAGGCTTGGCAGGACCGGCAGGACCGGATGTCGGCCTGAGACCGGCTTTTTTTCCTGTCGCATTGACAGAGCACGTGCCGCAGTCCCCTCTACCGGGCAAAGGGGAGGCGCGCATGACACCGGAACAGGAAAAGGCTTGGCAGGCCTTCTGTCAGACCCGCGGACATGAGGGCACTCCCGTCTTCGTCGGGGCGTTCGGCGACGGGCCCGAACTGGCGGATGAATTGCTGGCCCTGATCCTCATCGACCAGAAAACAGCCACGTGCAGCCGAGCCATCTGGTATGGCCAACAGGGCCTGGCCCTGCCGGAGCCTGGCGACCTTTGCCTCATCCTAGACGGGCAAGGCCGTCCGCGCTGCGTGATCGAGACCGTCTCGGCCCGGATTGCCCCCTTCTCCTCCGGTGATGCAGACTTTGCGCGGGCCGAGGGGGAAGGCGATCTGAGTTTTGAGTGGTGGCGCGCCGCCCATGTCGACTATTTCACGCGCGAAGCCGCTCGCGCAGGACTGACCTTCGATCTGGATGAAGACGTGGTGTTCGAGCATTTCCGCCGCGTCTGGACCGTGCCCGAAACCGACGCCGAATAGGAAACAGGCCGGTCTCACAAGAGACCAGCCCGTCCATCCCCGCCCGCTAGTGGAGCGCGGTGCCGTCCCGTGGCAGGGAGGCTGATTGTGAATCCGGGTCAGCCGGCGGCGCGAACGCCGTCGACATCCAGATCGTATTCGCGAACCTTGCGATAGAGGGTCGAGCGACCGACGCCCAGACGGCGGGCCACTTCACTCATGCGACCGGCATAGGTCTCGATGGCGAACTCGATCAGATCGCGTTCGATATCCTCGAGCGAGCGCAGATTGCCACCCTCATCCATGATCTCGACCGGACCGGGAGCCCCGCCGGCAGCGAGATCCAGACCGCTGCCCGGCATTGGCATGACCATGCCGGGAATTTCGGTCGCGACCGGGGCCGCCAGATCCGGCGTCATGCCGGAAATCTGCGGGAAATCTTCCGGTTTCAGCACATCACCATCCGACAGGATGACGGCGCGGAAGACCGAGTTTTCCAGCTGGCGCACATTGCCCGGCCAGTCATACTGGGACAGCAGCGCGTGGGTTTCCGGCGCAGCATCCTGGATCGACTTGTTTTCCTGGGCGTTGAACCGGCCGATGAAATGGCGGACCAGGTGCGGGATGTCTTCCTTGCGGGCGCGCAGGGAGGGCACCTCGATCGGGAAGACATTGAGACGATAGAACAGGTCTTCGCGGAAGTTTCCGGCAGCCACTTGTTCGGCCAGATCGCGGTTCGTGGCGGAGATGATCCGCACATTCACCTTGACCGGGCGCTTGGAGCCGACCGGATCGACCTCGCCTTCCTGCAGGGCACGCAGGAGCTTCACCTGCATGTCCAACGGAAGCTCGCCGATCTCGTCGAGGAAGAGCGTGCCGCCATCGGCTTCCTGGAACTTGCCCATATGCTTGCCGACCGCCCCGGTGAAGGCGCCCTTTTCGTGACCGAAGAGGGTGGATTCCACCAGGTTTTCCGGAATGGCACCACAGTTCACGGCGACAAAGGGACCGTCAGCGCGCTTGGACGCGGACTTGATCGAGCCGGCGACCAGCTCCTTACCGACACCGCTTTCACCCGTGATCAGGATCGGAATGTCCGACTGGGCAGCCCGTTCGCCGAGGCGAACGACTTGCTGCATGGCCGGAGCGCCCGCAATCATGTCCGAGAAGCCCAGCTTGTTGTCCACCTTCTTGGTGAGGCGTTGCACTTCACCGGACAGGTTCTGGACCTTCAGGGCATTGCGGATCGACACGGCAATACGCTCGGGCGAGGCCGGCTTCACGAAGAAATCGGACGCCCCGGCGCGCATCGCCGCCACGACGGTTTCAATACCGCCACTGGCTGTCAGCACAATCACCGGAAGATCGATCTGCTTGCGCTGGATCGCCTCCAGCGTCTCCATCCCGTCCATGCCCGGCATGATCAGGTCGAGCAGCATGACATCGATCCCCGGCGACGCCACACGGTCCAGGGCGGCCTCGCCGCTTTCCGCGGTCTCTGCCTTGTAACCCTGTTTTTCAATTACCGCCTGAAGAAGGCGGCGTTGAGTCGGATCGTCATCGACGATCAGAACAGTCTTCACCATCACCCACGCCTTTTCGGTCGCTTCGTTATCCCCGCCGAGCCGTTTTCCGGCCTCGCTACCTGTTGCGGTAGGGCGTCTATGCGCACCGTTATGGGACACTCTTCTAAATTTGACGTTTAAGCGTCGGCAACGACCGGTTAAGCATAACGCGGTGGGGGAGAGAGAAATGCCGCATAGCGCCACAAGCATGGCAAAGGCACCGGTGCGCTGGCCGTTCCGGCGACGTGATGTCTTTTACAGTGTGACTGATGATTCAGACCGGCGGGCGGTAATCCATTCCCTGCCCGGCATCCTGGTCTGGCCTGTCCTGATGATGGTCCTGGCCTATGCCTTCCAGTTCGCCATCCTGTCGACCTGGTCCTGGCTGGGCGGGTTCGACCTGCCCGTTCATCCGGTCACGGCGAGTTTTGCGGCGCTGGTCGGCGGCTATGCCTGTTTCGCCCTGGTGATGTGGCACACGCTGAAGCAGAGCGGCATCCATCGCGGCGTGTTTGCCATCTTCCCCCTGCGGATGAGCGACCTGGGCGCCGCCGCCCTGATCCTGGTCTTCATGATCACGATCGGCGGACGGCTGACCCTCATCCTGCACGAATACGCCATGGCCGACCCCAGCCTGACCCTGTCGGGCGGGGCCCGGCCGGAAGACATTTCCAATGTCGATGACTTCGCCCTGTCCGGTGCTGCGGTCTGGGCCATCATCGCCCTGACCCTGGTCGCCGCGCCGATTGTCGAGGAAGTCCTGTTCCGCGGCTGGATGCTGCCGATGATGATGGCCCGGGGCGTTCCGGCTGTCTTCGCCATCATCCTGTCCGCCGCGGCCTTCGGCCTGCTGCACATCTCGCAAGGGCTGATGGTGATGATTTCCACCACCATTCTCGGACTGGCCCTGGGCCTGGCGCGGGTGATGACCGGCCGCGTCGCAGCCCCGGTTCTGGGCCATGTCGCCAATAATGCCTGGGCAGTATTTGCAGTACCGGCCCTGATGCAACAGTTCCAGGGCTGAGATTGACCGGTTCGAATATCGGGTCTAGCGCTATTCCATGAGCCAAAAAGCCGCCGCCTCCCCGCGCCCGCCCGCCCCGCTTGTCCGCTTCGCCGGCGAGAAACCGCCCGCACCCCAATGGTTCGAAGACGCGGTCTCCATTCCGTTCGAACGCGGGCAGAGCGTGGTCGATGACGCGACCATCCATTGGAAAGCCTGGGGAGAGCGCGGACAGCCGGGCCTGATCATGGTGCATGGTGGCGTCGCGCACAAAGACTGGTGGGACAGTATCGCCCCCTTCCTTGCCCCGACCCGCCGGGTCGTGGCGCTGGACCTGTCCGGCATGGGCGATAGCGATCACCGCGCACGCTACAAGATGGAATGCTATGCCCGCGAAGTGCTGGCCGCAGGGCGCGATGGCGGGGCCTTCGACGCGGGCAAGCCCTTTGTTGTGGGACATTCCTTCGGCGGGTTCGTGTCGCTGACCACGGCGATGGAATATGGCGAACAGCTCAAGGGCGTGGCGGTGCTGGACAGTCCGATCCGGCCGTCCGACCAGCAGCGCCGGTCTTCACCGCCCAGCCGCGGCGGCATGTCCTATCCCACATTCGAGGCCGCGCTGGAGCGCTTCCGCCTCCTGCCTGAACAGCCCTGCGAGAATGCCTTCCTGCTGGACCATATCGCCCGCCAGAGCCTGAAGCCGACGACGCGCCCCGATGGCAGCGAGGGCTGGACCTGGAAATTCGACCCCAAGCTCTGGGACAAGATGGATTATGACCGTCCGGCCCCCGCCGATCTGGGGGGCG
>NZLV01000232.1 GCA_002694345.1 Maricaulis sp. | reverse complement strand
CACGTTTTCCAGACCGGGCGGTGCCGCGCAGAAAATCTCGAAACCGGCCTCGGCCTGGGTCATCTCATCCATCATTCCTGTCCATCCGGACTGCTGGCCCTGTTAAGGGAATGGAAACCACCAGACAAGTTAAGCCTTTGGAAACCAATAAAATTTGCAACTACTTATCTTAGTGGCCCCAAATTGACCTGCTACACCCGAGCAGGGAGTTGGGGACATGATAACGAAGAAAACTCTTCGTCAAACGACTGCAGCACTGGCGGTGGGCGCCGCCTTGATGCCGATCACCGGCGTCGGCCTGGCGCATGCGCAAGGATCGGACAGCGCGGATTCCGGATCCGGCGTGTTCATTCTTCCCTATCACGGCGACATCAACCCCTTCCACGGGGATATCGATCCGTTCCACGGCGATATTGACCCCTTCCATGGCGACATCAATCCGTTCCATGGGGACATCAATCCCTTCTACGGTGATATCAGCCCGTTCTGGGGCGATATCTCGCCCTTCTGGGGGGACATCAATCCCTTCCACGGTGATATCAGCCCCTTCCATGGCGACATCTCGCCCTTCTGGGGCGATATCGAGGCCTTCCACGGCGATATCGAAGCCTTCCATGGCGACATCAACCCGTTCTGGGGTGATATCGCGCCCTTCTGGGGCGATATCGGTCCGTTCTGGGGCGATATCAGTGCCTTCTGGGGTGATATCGACGCCTTCGGCGACACGACCGCCGGCGATTATGACAACCTGGCCGCGCAACTGGCCGACATGTTCCAGCGCGCGGAATCCGTCTTCGGTCAGGCGATCGAGACCCGGACCGGTTCCAGTTTCGAAGAGGCTTTCCTCAATGACCTGCTGGCCCGCTACGGTTTCGATCCGTCGGACCCGCGCAGTCTGGAAGGCGTCGACACGGAACAGCGTGCCCGCTTCTTCATGGACTTCTATGACGGGCTGATGGGCTTCTCCGGGGTCGACCATGTCGATCACTGGATGCCGGCGATCAATTGGAGCCCGGCCCTGTCGCAATCCGTCGGCAGTGGCAACGGCACCGTGGTCGGTCTGCTCGACTTCTCCTTTGATGCGTCCGAATTGCTGCGGGTCCGCACCCAGGGCGGCGAGCGGAGCTGGCTCGACTTCAACCACGGCGCGGCCGTGGCCAGCCTGATCGCGGCCCCGATGGATGGTCAGGGCGTGATGGGTGTGGCTCCGGACACGACGCTGCTCACCTACAATCCGTTCGATGAATCCCGGACCACCAACTGGACCGATGTCCGTTCCGGCGTCCTGTCTCTGGTTTACCAGAACTCCCGCGTCATCAACATGTCGCTGGGCGTGCCGGGTTGGACCTTCCACCAGGATTGGGCCGATGTCCTGTCCGACCGCCGGATCATCCGCCGCACGGGCGACACGCTCTTCGTCTTTGCCGCCGGCAATGACGGCGTCACGCAGACGCAAAACGTCAACTGGAGCAGTGTCTGGAATGCGACCAACCTGCTGATCGTCGGCTCCGTCGATCCGAATGGCCGCATCTCGCGCTTCTCCAACACGCCGGGCACGGCCTGCCTGACGATCTATGGCCAATGCTATCGCGGCAATCGCCTGATGGACCGCTTCCTGGTCGCGCCGGGTGAGCTGATCCTGGCCTCCGATGGCGAGGGCGGCGTCACCCGTCTGTCCGGCACGTCTTTCGCGGCGCCGCTGGTGACCGGGGCCGCAGCCCTGGTGCAGGGACGCTGGGAATGGCTGGGAGCCCATAATGTGGCCGATGTCCTGCTGCGTTCGGCCACGGATCTGGGCGCCGAAGGTGTCGACGAGGTCTATGGCTGGGGTCTGCTGAATGTCGATGCGGCCCTGCGCCCGCTGGACAGCAGCAATCTCTATGTCGTCGATTCCCGCGGCCGCCTGCGCAATATCGAACGCCTCGGCATGACGGGGGGCCGCCTGCAGGTTCACGCACAGGATGCCACCATCACCCTGTACGAGCCGCTGGGCTGGACCTATCGCGACTTCCAGGTCTCCTACAATGAGCTGATGGCCAGCTCGGATCTGAGCGACCGCCAGAAAGCGGCGATCACGGAAATCTATCTGGCCGAGCGCGCCCGCAACTCCTCCGGGTTCACCGACACGGTGGAAACCGGCCGCATGGTCGACCGGTCGGGCAATCTGACGGTCACGGCCTTCGCTTCGGCGGCTGACCCCTATCAGCGCCTGTCCAATCAGGACCTGCCTTTCCAGGCCGGTCTGGAGATTGCCGACACGGCCTCCGGTCGCAGCCTGCGTCTGGGCATGGGTGAAGGCGCCCTGGCGCTGAACCGCCAGTCCGGCTTCCAGCTCTTCTCTGATCACCGCCCGGAAACCGGCGGCGTCAATCCGGTCCTCGGCTTTGCCTCCGGCGGCGCCTACATGCTGTCCAGCTGGCGTGTGGCCGGCGCGACCCGGATGACGGTCGGCTTCAGCTCGACCGACGAAGCGCATGATTTCGTCAACCCGTTCACGGGTGAGGAACAGGCCATGCAGGGCGGACTGCCCTCCTACCAGGCCTCGGCCATGGTTGCGGACCTGCACCACACCCTGTCCGACACCCTGTCGGTCAACATCACCTATACCCATCTGGAAGAGCAGACCGGCTTCCTGGGAGCCCAGGCGCCGGGCGCCATCGGCTTCGAGGGCGGCGCGAACACGGATGCCGTCAGCTTCGGCGCTGAAGCGGACCTGTCCGGACAAGTCCAGCTGTCGGCCTCGGCCACGCTGGCCCGGACGGCCTCGACCGAGTTCAGTGACAGTGTCCTGAGCCTGAGCGAGGACGCCCTGTCCACCGCCTTCCAGGTCACGGCCCTGCGCCGCGGCGTGTTTGCCGAAGGCGATGCGGTTCGCCTGTCCGTGGTGCAGCCGCTGCACCTTGAAGACGGCACGCTGACCTATATGGCCGGCGAGATCAGCGACCGCAGCACGGGGGCCATCTCGACGCAGTCCCAGGAATGGGCACTGGGTGGAGAACGGGCCGTCTATACCGAGCTGCTTTATGCCCTGCCGGTGTTCGGCGACCGGGCCGACCTGTCGATCTTCGGCCGGTCCAGCCTGTCCGGCGACAGTCTGTCCGGCACGGAAACGGCACTGGCGAGCGGTCTGCGTTTCGACCTGCGCTTCTAGACAGTTTCATCCGAAGAGTGGGAGCCGTCCCGGCCTTGTGCCGGGGCGGCTTTCATTTTTGCCCCGCCTTCGCGTCCTAACGAAACCTTTATGGCGCAAGGTGAATTTCCCCCTATTGTTGGGCTGAATTTAACAAAATCCCGCTAGCTTCCCCTCTGGTATTGCTGTCTGTGGGGCGTCTGCGTGTCCTTGCGTGTGTTATTTTCCAGCCTGAGCCTGGCTCTGGCGTCGATGTCCCTGCCCGTGGCGGCTGGGGCCCAGTCGGCGCAAGAGACGGGACCGGAGCACGCACAGACCAATTATTTCCAACTGGTCGAGGACGCCCGCGCCTCCATGATGCGGGCGCCGCAGGAAGCCCTGGATCTGGCGAGCCTCGCCGAAGCGCGGCTGAGCCTTGACGTATCCGCCGCAGACCGGCCCGAAGCCCGCGCCACGCTGAACTGGCTGCGCTCCGAAGCGCTGACCCGGCTGGGTCGTCCGCAGGAAGCGGAACCGGCAGGCCGGCAGGCCCTGGCTGATCTGGGCGACAACCCGGCGCCGACCAAGCTCTATGCCGACATCCTGGTCGCCATCGCCCGCATCGAGCGGGTGACGGGCCGCTATGGTGAGGCGCTGGAAAATTTCCAGGCGGCCTATACGGTTTTCCGCGAAATCGACGCGCCGCGCAGCGAGGCCATCGTCCTGTTGTCGATCGCCTCGATCTACCGCGACGCCCACCAGTATGACCGCGCCGTGGACTATTTCCTGGACGCGTCCGAACGCTATGACGGCGACCCCAATCTGGAACTGGCCGCGCACAACAATCTGGGCAATGCCTATCGGGAGATGGCGGACTATCCGGCCGCCCTGGACCATTTCAACCGCGCCCGCACCATCGCGATCGCGCTGGACAGCACCATGCTGGAAGCGCGCATCCTGTCGAACATGGCCGCGCTCTACGTCGACATGGAAGACTATGACGCGGCAGATGAGGCGCTGGAGATTTCCTTTGCCCAGATCGATTCCAACGGCACCGAATGGGCGCGCTTCCTGTGGGGCGTCCGCGCCCAGATTGCCTTTGGCCGCGGCGAAATCGACGCGTCCGTCGCCGCGATTTCACAAACGTTTGACGGCGTGGCGCTCGACGACACGACCCAGTCCTTCCGGGAATTCCACGACGCCGCAGCCAATATCTATGAAGCGGCCGGCCAGTCGCAGGCAGCCCTGCCGCATCTGCGCGCCTTCAAGCGCCTGGACGACGAAGCCCGCGCCGTCGCT
>NZLV01000231.1 GCA_002694345.1 Maricaulis sp. | reverse complement strand
CGCGCTCGGCCAGTTCGAGATCGAGGCGCTGGCGGTCCGTGTCGATCTGCCGGCCCGCCTCGGCCTGGGCTGCGATCGTGGTGGCATCGGCCGGGCTGAACCCGGCCTCATCGGTTCCGGCCTGCCGGACTGGTGAGTCCGGAGCGGAACAGGCCGCCAGGCTCAGCGTCAGCGCACTCGCGCAGGCCAGATGGATGGATCTCATGCAGCACTCCCCGGCTTCGCGCCGGTTCATGAGGCGACCGGCGATTCGAAGATCCAGTGTGCCACAGCCGGGCGGCTGTGTGATTTTCCCGTTCTAGCCGCCCAGAGTCTTGGTGATGACTTCCTTGAGGTTGGTGCTCTGGGCCACGGCGAGAACGCGCTCCAGGGCCGCTCTGGCGTGACCCTGACGGGTCGCATCGAAGCGTTTCCAGGTCTCGAAACTGCGCACGATCCGCGCAGCGGTCCCCGGATTGATCGGGTCCAGCTGGATCAGGGCATCTGCCACAAGGGCATAGCCGCTGCCATCGGCGGCGTGGAAACCCACCGGATTGGCATTGGCGAAAGCACCGTAGACGGCGCGTGCCCGGTTGGGATTCTTCAGGGAGAAGAGCGGGTGTTCGGCGAGTTTGCGGACACGCGCCGGGCCGTCCTGCGGGGCCATGGCCTGCAGGGAGAACCATTTGTCCATCACCAGCGCATCCTCCTTCCAGCGCGCCTCGAACTCGGCGAGGGCCGCGTCGAAGGACGCACCGCCAATTTCGGACAGGGCGCGCAGGGCGGCCATGCTGTCGGTCATGTTGCCGGCGGAACGGAAGGCATCCAGGGCCTGGTCGGCCGAGGTCTCGCCCTCGGCGGCGGCCAGGAAGAGGAAGGTGGACCGCAGGGCGCGACGGCCGATCGCCTCATTGTCCAACGCGCGGGGATCCGGGGCCGGGCGGGCGAATTCGGCGGCGCTCTGCGTGGCCAGCGCGGCCGCGAGGCTGCGGCGGATCTCCAGCTGCGCCGCAAACAGGGCGTCCGGGTCCGGTGTGTCAGTCTGCATGATCAGCTCGGACACGGAGGCCGGCCGGATGGCGCGGGCGACGAAGCCCGGCTCGAAATCAGCTCGGTCGAACTCACCGGCCAGGGCCTGGACAATCCGGTCCAGCGGCGGCCCGGCCTGGGCCTGGCCATTGGCCTTGGCGAGCATGGCTTCGGCCATCATCAGCTGGCCGGTATCCCAGCGCGTGAACGGATCGGGATCATGCGCCATCTGGACGAGTTTCTCGTCCTGGTCGAGATCGGTCTCGACTTTCACCGGAGCATTGAAGCCGCGCAGGATGGCCGGGATCGGCAGGCTGCCGGCGCCGGAGAAGGTGAGGCGGGCTTCGGCCGTGTCGAAAGTCAGATGGTGCTCGTCGGCGGTCTGTCCGTCATGGGCAAGCGGCAGGGTCCGGCCCTGCGTATCCAGGAAGCCGATGCGAAGCGGGATGGGTAGCGGGGCCTTGTCCGACTGGCCCGGCGTGGGCTTTTGCGACTGGGTGAGGACGAGGGTTACCTCGCCGGTCTCCGCTGTGTATTCGCGGGTCAGGGTGACAGTGGGCGTGCCGGCCTGCAGATACCAGCGGAAGGCGGCCTGGCGGGCGTCTTCACTGCCGAAATCAAAGGCCGCCATGAAGTCTTCCAGCGTGGCGGCGGTCCCGTCATTCTCGTCGAAATAGCGCTGCATGCCCGCGGCGAAGCCATCAGCGCCCAGCAATTCCCGCAAGACCCGGACAACTTCGGCCCCCTTGTTGTAGACGGTCGAGGTGTAGAAGTTTTCGATCGTCTCGTATTCGGCCGGCCGCGGCGGGTGGGCCAGAGGACCGTCATCCTCAGGGAACTGGATGGCGCGCAGGCTCTGCACATCATGGATGCGCTGCAGCGGGCGCGACCGCATGTCGGAGGAGAATTCCTGGTCGCGATAGACGGTCAGGCCTTCCTTCAGGCAGAGCTGGAACCAGTCGCGCAGGGTGATCCGGTTGCCCGACCAGTTGTGGAAGTATTCGTGGGCCACGACGCGTTCCACATTCAGGAAGTCGGCATCGGTCGCGGTGTCGGCATCGGCCAGGAGAAGCGAGGAGTTGAAAATGTTCAGCCCCTTGTTCTCCATCGCCCCGAAATTGAAGTCCCGCACGGCGACGATGTGGAATTCGGACAGGTCGTATTCGCGCTGGAACACGTCCTCATCCCATTTCATCGAGCGCTTGAGCGCATCCATGGAGAAATGGGCGCGGCCGGCCTGGCCGGGATCCACGTGCACGCCCAGTTTCACGGCCTGGCCCGAAGCGGTGGTGAAGCTGTCATAGATGCTGTCGAAGGCGCCGGCGACGAGCGCGAAGAGATAGGTCGGCTTGGGATGCGGGTCGACGAACACGGCGTAGTGGCGGTCTTCGCCGGCCGCCCCGGTCTCCACCGTGTCTCCATTGGACAGGAGGGTGGGGAAATCGGCCTTGTCCGCTTCGACCCGCACAGTGAACCGGCTCAGGCAGTCGGGACGGTCCAGGAAATAGGTGATCCGCCGGAAGCCCTCGGCCTCGCACTGGGTGCAATAGCGTCCGCCGGACATGTAGAGCCCCATCAGGGCGGTATTGTCCTTCGGCGCGATGGTGACCGTGATCTCCACCTCGGCGCTTTCGCCCAGGCCGAGCAGGGTCAGCGAGGTGTCGGTGAGGTCATACCGGTCCGTACCGACCGTCTCGCCGTCGATGGCCACGCTCTCCAGGGTCAGTCTTTCGCCGTCCAGGGTGAGGCGATCCGCCTGTGCGTCCCGGCGCACGAGTTTCAGGCGCGAGGTCACGCGCGTGGCGTCCGGTGACAGGCTGAAATCCAGCCAGGTCTCCGGAATGTCATAGGCAGGCGCGGTGTAGTCTTTGAGATGGATCGTCATGAAAGCCTCGAACGCGTGGCGGGGTCGGGTCGCAGGCTAACCTGATGTGGGGCCCGGACAAGAGCGCGCTGTCAGTGCACACGCCAAAGACCGCCACGGCGGAGCCACCTGGCGATATGAGGGGTGCGGAACGCCTTTCGGCATCGTCGCTAGTTGCATTGTGAGTGACGCCAAGAGGCGTCCCGCACTCGGAGATTTCCTCCCGCCTCGCGACGGGTATTCAAGACCAGGCGGATACTGGAGCCAAACCTCGGCACTCTTGGACCCCCTGATAGCCGTCTTTTCTGGGCCGTGGGTCAGTCCGGCCTTCCAAGACGCTCCGTTCCCTCATCACCCCCGACCTGACCGGGCCGGGCCTCGAGTGGTGATGAGGCGAGAGGGAGACTAAGCGAGGCCGTTGGGGGTGGGGATAAGTTTTAGTGGGCCGCTTGCGCGACCGCCCCTCACCCGGCGCTGCGCGCCACCCTCTCCCACAAGGGGAGAGGGAGTAGGATCGAGCGCTATGCACTCCTTCTCCCGTTGCGGGAGAAGGTACCCCCCGGATCCGGCCGACGGCCGGTCCAGGACAGGTTCCGGGGCGGATGAGGGGGATTCCCGATGACAGAACGATCATCCCCGAAACAAAAAACGGGCGGTGCCAGAAGCACCGCCCGTCTTGCATTCGGGTCTGTTCGGTAAGCTTAGCGCTTGGAGAACTGGAAGGAGCGGCGGGCTTTCGCGCGGCCGTACTTCTTACGTTCAACCACGCGGCTGTCGCGGGTCAGGAAGCCATTGGCTTTCAGGACCGGGCGCAGGCCCGGTTCGAACAGGGTCAGAGCCTTGGAGATACCGTGACGCACGGCACCGGCCTGACCGGACAGGCCACCACCCTTGACGGTGGCGACGATGTCGAACTCGTTCACGCGCTCGGCGGTTTCCAGCGGCTGCTGGAGCAGCATGCGCAGGACCGGGCGGGCGAAATACTTTTCCTGTTCCTGGCCGTTGATCGTGATCTTGCCGGAACCGCGCTTGATCCAGACGCGGGCGACCGCGTTCTTGCGCTTGCCGGTCGCGTAGGAGCGGCCGTGTTCGTCGATCTGCGGCTCGGTCGGGATCGCCTCGTCAGCAACGGCAACATCGCTGCCACCGTCTTTCATGACGTCCTTCAGGTCTTCGAGCGAGCGGGCTTCTTCACTCATATCAGCCTCGCGTATTCTTGGAGTTCATGGACTTGAAATCGACCACTTCGGGCTGCTGAGCCTCGTGCTTGTGGTCGGCACCGGCGTAAACGCGCAGGTTCGAGAATTGCTGACGGGCCAGCGGGCTGTCTTTCGGCAGCATGCGCAGCACGGCTTTCTCGACAACGCGTTCCGAGAAACGGCCGTCCAGCAGCTTTGCCGGAGAGGTTTCCTTGATGCCACCCGGGTGACCAGTGTGCCAGTAGTAGCGCTTGTCGTTACGCTTGTTGCCGGTGAAGACGACCTTGTCAGCGTTCACAACGATGACATTGTCGCCCATGTCGACATGCGGGGTGTAGTCCGGACGGTGCTTGCCGCGCAGACGGGTGGCGATGTAGGCAGCGAGGCGACCGACAACGGCACCTTCTGCGTCGATCACGACCCACTTCTTCTCGACATCCGCCGGTTTAACGGAATAGGTCTTCATAATAATCCTCAGGCCTTTGGGGGGCTCGGGTTGAATTCGAGCGCGCCGTTTAGAGGTGATTTTCACTTCGGTCAAGCGGCCTTCGGATTTTGGCCGTGTTTTTATACACCTAGCGATGCGGTGTAATAATACCGCATCGTGCAGCAGCGTCATATTCGCGTCGCGAAGTCCTTGTATTTCCGTGACTAAATTTCCAGCCGGAGTTCGACTCATGCCTCTGTCCCGCCGCAGCTTCCTGCAATCCTCTGCCGCCACCTCCCTCGCCTTTTCCGGACTGGCCGCCTGCCAGCGCCAGCGCGATACCGGCGGCGCGCTGCGCCAGGCCTATCTCAACCAGGTCGAGGGTCTGGGCGATCTGGTGCGCGATCCGGCCGAGCTGTTCGACCTGCCGGAGGGCTTCACCTACCAGATCCTGTCGCAGACCGGCGATGCCATGACGGACGGGTTGATCGTGCCGGGCGATCCGGACGGCATGGCCTGTTTCGAGCGCGCGGACGGCAAGATCGTCCTGATCCGCAATCACGAACTGCGGGCCAATGAGCATGACCTCTCTCCGTTCGGACCGGATGCCGCCGGGCTGGACCATATCGATCGCACCCGCGTGCATGACTGGGCGTCTGAACGCGCCCCGCATCTGGGCGGCACGACACATCTGGTACTCGATCCCGACAGCCTGATCATCGAGGAGCAATTCCTCTCCCTTACCGGCACCGAAAACAATTGCGCCGGCGGACCGACGCCCTGGGGCAGCTGGCTGAGCTGTGAGGAAACCGAGCGCAATGCCGGTGATGGGGCCGGGATCGAGCATGGCTATGTGTTCGAAGTGCCCGCCGAGGCCCGCGGACTGGTCGAGCCGGT
>NZLV01000230.1 GCA_002694345.1 Maricaulis sp. | reverse complement strand
GGGGTGACCCGGCAATTTCTGCCGGGCGTTTTCTTACCGGTTAACCAGAGTGATTCGCGGAGGGCCGTGCCGAATCAGGGGCGAGCCCATTAACCCTCCCTGTCAATCGTAAACTGGCATCGCCCTTGCTGTTTATGGGTTGGGTCAGAAGACCTGGCGAGCAAAAGGCTCGTGACAACACTAGAACAGGAAAGGGCCAAGAAATGGCTACTATCAACACCAATGCCGGCGCGATGATGGCGCTGCAAAACCTCAATCAGACCAACAAAGACCTGCAGACGGTTCAGAACCGTATCAACACCGGTCTGGCTGTCTCGTCCGCCAAGGACAATGGTGGTATCTACGCGATCGCCCAGAAAATGCGTTCGGACGTCAACGGCTATGCCGCGGTCGGCAACTCGCTCGACCTGGCCCAGTCCACGACCGACGTCGCTCTGGCTGCTGGTGAGGCCATCTCCGATCTCCTGATCGAGATGAAGGAAAAGGCCCTGGCCGCTTCTGACACCTCGCTGGACACCGCGTCCCGCACCGCCCTGAACGAAGACTTCAAGGCCCTGCGTGACCAGATCACCACGATCGCGTCCAACGCCGAATTCAACGGCACGAACCTGATCAACGGTTCCGTGACCTCGATCTCGGCCCTGGCCAATGCTGACGGTTCCAACTCGATCACCATCTCCGACGCCAACATGACGCTCGGCGGTGGTCTGGTGACGGTTGCCGCCACGGCTTCGTTCGCTTCTGCGGGCGATGCGTCCACGATGGTTTCCACCATCGAGACCTCCCTGGACAACCTGAACGCTTCGCTGGCCAAGCTCGGCACGGCTTCGAAGTCCTTGGAAGTTCACAAGAGCTTCGTGGGCAAGCTGTCCGACGCTCTGGAAACGGGTATCGGCAACCTGGTCGACGCCGACCTGGCCAAGGAAAGCGCCCGCCTTCAGTCGCTGCAGGTCAAGCAGCAGCTGGGTGTGCAGGCTCTGTCCATCGCCAACTCGGCACCGAGCACGATCCTGGGTTACTTCCGTTAATCGCGGGACTGGATGGCGGAGCCTCGCTCCGCCATCCGCCTTCGCGACTGACGCGAATGCCTTGAGACGTGGGCGGTGAAAGGACCGCCTCATCCGAAAATGAAATGGCAGAAACGGGGTTTCATACCAACAGACCTGTTCCGGTGACGTCGTACACCGAAAGCAGAGATGTTCACGCCGACCGCCCGCGGGAGACTGCGGCGCGGGTTGATCCCGTTGAAAAGACAGACAAGCCGGCGAGTGAAACGCCGCAGCAGCGCGAGGAGCGCGCCGCCGAGATTGAACGGCTGGCCCAGGACGCGCTGAAGAATTCCCGCCTGAAAATCCTGCAGGACGAAAACTCCGGCGACTATATCTACATGATGGTCGACGAGGACACGGGCGAGCAGATCCGCCGCTGGCCGCCGGAAAAGCATGGCGACCTGATGGAATATCTGCGTACCAAGACGGCCGGCCTGCTCGACGCCAAGGCCTGATCCCGACACACGCTCACGCAACCCCAAAAAAGCCCGCGGCCCTCCCGCGGGCTTTTTGTGTTCTGATATGGAGTTTCCCGGGATTGAAGGCGCGGTGTTTTGGGGGCGGCACATGCCGCGTTTCACCCGGCAAAAAACGCCTACGTCCCGGCAGAAAGCGGTCTTTGGGACGGGCAGGTGTGCGGCAGCTTCGAAATAGCGTGCCCGTATCATGCTGAATTCACAGCATAATCCCGATTAACCAAAACTGGCACGCTCGTTGCGGAAAGGAATGCGAACCCGCCGCTGAAGGAGCGGCAATGACTACGCGGGAGAATGTCGCATGACGATGAGCGTTCACACCAATACCGGCGCGATGATCGCGCTGCAGAACCTGAACAAGACCAATATGGAGATGCAGGGCGTCCAGAACCGCATCAACACCGGTCTCAAGATCGCAGGGGCCAAGGACAATGCGGCGATCTACGCCGTTGCCCAGGGCATGCGTTCGGATATTGGCGCTCTGGAAGCCGTGCAGACCGGCCTGGATCGCGCCACCACGATTGGTGATGTCGCCCTGGCCGCTGGCGAAAGCATCTCGGACCTTCTGATCCAGATGCGTGAGAAAGCCACGGCCGCGATGGACCCGTCGCTCGATACCTTCTCGCGCCAGGCCTATGACGCCGACTTCAAGGCCCTGCTGGACCAGGTCGCCGGCATTCTCCAGAACGCCGAGTTCGACGGTGCCAACATCCTGGACGGCTCGATCACGGGCGGCATCCAGTTCCTGGCCGACGCCGACGGCGTCCGCACGGTCACGCTGAAGTCGCAGGACATGTCGATCGGCGGCACGATCATCACCCTGGCCACCACGGCTTCGCTGAGCACGGTGACGCTGGCCACGGCGGCGGTCGCCGCGGTCAAGACCAGCCTGGAGAACGTCAACCAGGCGCTGGCCAATCTGGGTTCCGACGTCAAGAAGCTGGAAGCGCACGACAGTTTCGTGGGCAAGCTGATGGACAGCCTGAACAAGGGTGTCGGTGATCTCGTGGATGCCGACCTGGCCGTTGAAAGCGCGCGACTGCAATCCTTGCAGGTCAAGCAGCAGCTGGGTGTCCAGGCGCTGTCGATCGCCAACTCGCAGCCGCAGACCATTCTGTCCCTGTTCCAGGGCTAAGGGTTTCGTTCCGGGTTTCTCCCGGACCCGGAACACACAAACTCCACCACCACGGCACGGCCCTCCGGATCTTCCGGGGGGCCGTTTCGCTTGGTACGACTCAATTCATGATCTCGGCGCTAGGATGGGGTCACGATGACACAGAGATTTCTCCCCTATGGGCGGCAGGCCCTGGACGAGCAGGACATCGCGGCCGTGGCCGAGGTGTTGCGGGGCGACTGGCTGACGACCGGTCCGACGGTCGACGCTTTCGAGATCGCCTTTGCCGCCGCGTGCGGGGCTGAACACGCCATCGCCTGTTCCAATGGCACGACGGCGCTCCATCTGGCGCTGGCGGCGTTGGATATCGGTCCGGGTGATGTCTGTGTCGTGCCCGCCATCACCTTCATGGCGACGGCCAATGCGGCGCGATATTGCGGCGCCGATGTGGTGTTCGCGGATGTCGATCCGGAAACCGGGCTGATGACGCCGGAGACACTGGATGTAGCCCTGGAAGTGGCGCGGCTCCGCGGCACGGTGAAAGCGGTCCTGCCGGTGCACCTGGCCGGTCAGTGCGAGGATGTGGCGGGACTGGCCCAGCGGGCCCATGCGGCCGGCGCCGTCCTGGTCGAGGATGCCTGCCATGCCGTGGGCAGCCGTCATGAGGGCGAGCCGGTCGGATCCTGCCGGCACTCGGTCTCGGCCTGTTTTTCCTTCCACCCGGTCAAGACGATCGCGGCCGGTGAGGGCGGGGCGATCACGACGAATGATGCGGCGCTCGCCGAACGTTTGCGCCGCCTGCGCAGTCACGGGATCGAGCGCGACCCGGCCCGCATGCAGCGCCAGGCGGGTGAACCCTGGTGGCACGAAATGAGCGAGCTGGGCTGGAATTACCGGCTCAGCGACATCCAGGCGGCTCTGGCCCTGTCGCAATTGAAGCGGCTGGACCTGTTTGCGGCGCGGCGCCAGGAGCTGGCGGCGCTCTATGATGACGCGTTCGAACCTCTGGCTCCGCGGATCCAGCCTCTGGCGCGGACGCCGGATTGCGAGCCCTGTCTGCATCTCTATCCGGTGCGGATCGATTTCGACGCGGAAGGCACAACGCGGACCGCGGTGATGGACGGGCTGCGCGAACGGGGCATTGGCAGCCAGGTTCACTACATCCCGGTGCCGGACCAGCCTTATTATCTCGACCTCTATGGTCGCCAGGACCTGCCGGGGGCGCAGCGCTATTACGCGCGCACCCTGTCCCTGCCGCTGTTTGTCGGCATGGAGGATGACGATCCGCTGCGGGTGGCGGACGGATTGCGGGGCGTGTTGGGCAGGTAGTTTTCTCCTCGCCCTTGATGGGCGAGGGGGACCGCGCGAATGCGCGGTGGAGTGGGTGACCGACTAGAACTCATCCCTTCGGGATTCACCCCTTCCGCCGGGCATTCGCCCGGCACCTTCCCCATCAAGGGGAAGGAGGGCGCAGCTTGCTAAGCCGCCGCGGCTTCGCCGATCAGGGCGCGCAGGGCTTTGCCGTCGAGTTGTTCGGGATTGGTGTTGGAGGCGTACTGGAAGCCGTCGGGGACGAGCTTGCCACCGGTGGCCAGGTAGCGCGCCATGATCTTGGCCGAGTGGGCCGGCAGGATGGCGTAGCGGTCGGCCAGTTCCACCGTGGTGCGGCTGTCATCTTCCGGCACCATGATTTCGTGCAGTTTTTCGCCCGGACGAATGCCGACAATCTTGTGCGGCAGATGCGGCGCCATGGTGCGGGCCAGTTCGGCCGTGGACATGGACGGGATCTTGGGCACGAAGATCTCGCCGCCGCGCGCCATGGCGAGGCTGGAGAGGACGAAATTGACGCCCTGTTCGAGCGTGATCCAGAAGCGGGTCATGCGCGGATCGGTGATCGGCAATTCCTTGGCCCCGTCATCGACGAGTTTGCGGAAATAGGGGATCACGGAGCCGCGGGAGCCCACCACATTGCCGTAGCGGACGACGGAGAAAACCGGTCCGCCTTCACCGCCCATATGCTGGGCGGCGGTGAATATTTTATCCGCCGCGAGTTTGGAGGCGCCGTAGAGATTGATCGGGTTGGCGGCCTTGTCGGTGGACAGGGCGCAGACATGGCTGACCCCGCGCTTGATGGCGGCGCGCACGACATTCTCGGCGCCCATGACATTGGTCTTGATGCACTCGAACGGATTGTATTCGGCGATCGGGACATGCTTCAGCGCGGCGGCGTGGATCACCACATCGACATCGCGCATGGCCTGGTCGAGCCGGGCCTCGTCGCGGACATCGCCGATGAAATAGCGCAGGAAAGGATAATCGCTGGGCGAAAAATCCTGAGCCATTTCATACTGTTTCAGCTCGTCGCGCGAGAAAATGATCAGCTTCTTCGGCTTGAATTCCCGGCAGATCGTCTCGGTGAATTTGCGGCCAAAGGATCCGGTCCCGCCCGTCACGAGGATGGTCTTGCCGTCCAGCGGCATGCGCGGCTCGAGAAAGCTGCGGCTCGGGATCATGTCCTCGAAGGGGTTGTCGGGCGATGTCTGGTCGGACATGCGGGGCCTCACGAATCGTCGTCTTTGTCCGACGCTGCGCTGCCGGGGTTAACGGCGCGTTAGGGGCAGGCCGGCCGGACACTCTAGCAGAGTGTCGCCACGGACGCACAGTCCGGCCCGGGCGAGCCGCGAAAAGTCCTTTGTATGCGGGGCTTTTAACCGTCTTTCGCAACACTTTGTTTGCAGATCGGGTCCACACTGGGCAGCGAGTACGAAAAGGTGTGTGATCGTGACGATCATCGGTATCAATCAGGGACTGCTGACCAGCTGGTATGGCGCGCGCATCACGAGCGCGACCATCGGCTCGTCCTCCTATGCGCAGACGGCTTCGTCCTCGCGCAAGACCGAGGATGTGCCCGCCCCCTGGGAGATCGGATCGAGCCAGCTTCAGACGCTGGAAGAGATGCGCCGGCGGGTGCTGGGCACGGGCGATTTCTTCCTCAATCCGAGCCGCGAATTCTCCGATATCGATGCCCCGTCGGATCACAAGAAGCTGTTCTCCCTGCACCAGGGTCTCAAACGCCTGGCCGCGCTGGCCGAAGAGGCGCGCGAGAAGGGCACGAATGATGTCCGCCGCGACTTCCTGGAGAAGGCCTTTGTGAAAGGGCTGAGCCAGATGGGCGAGTTCTTTGACGGGCTCGATCTGGAAGAGCTGACCCTGCTGAAGGGTGAGGAGCTGAAGAAGCTGGAAAGCGAGGTCGCGATCTCGCGCGGCCTGTCGCAGTTCAAGACCGGTACGATCCACAAGGGCGCCTTTGATGCGGAGGTCGCCAGCCTGACCGGTGATGTCCAGTTCACCGTGTCGGTGAAGAAAAGCGGCGTGACCACGGATATCCAGATCAATCTGGCCGATATGGGCGCGCAGACGCGCAATCTCGACAATATCGCTGCCCACATCAATGCCGAGCTGGAAGCCAATGGTGTGATCACCCGCTTCGAGCGCACCAAGATCGGTGAAGAGAATGATGTCGGCGTCATTCCGGGTGATAATTTCGGCTTCCTGATCAAGGGCGTGTCGACGGAGCAGATCAGCTTCTCCGCGCCGGCGGCCGAACCGGCCCTGTATTTCGCCGGCACGTCCGGCATCAATGAGAGCGCGGGCGGGCAGATCGTGAAACTGACCGATCTGGCCAGCGGCGACCCGACGACCGGCTATTCCACGCGCTTCTCGGCGGATGCCACGGAAAGTGAAGTGGCCGTGCCCGGCGGCGAGGATGGCGAGACCCGGATCAAGCTGGAAGACAATCCGCTGGAGATTGCCGACACGGTCGCGGCGGCCGATGGCGGTATCTATGTCGTCGGCACGACCACGTCCTCGACGGACGGGCAATTGCTCAAGGGCGAGCAAGACCTGGTCCTGGCCAAGTATGACAGCACCGGCAAGCGCGTCTGGAGCCGTGTGCTCGGCGCGGCGGAGAGTGCGGATGGCGCGGGTGTTGCCGTCGATGCGAGCGGCAATGTCATTGTCACCGGCCAGGTGACCGGCGGGCTGGGTGACAGCACGGATGTCGGTGGCGCTGACAGTTTCGCGGTGAAGTACAATTCGGCCGGCGTCGAGCAATGGATGCAGCGCTTCGGTGGTACCGGCGATGATACCGCGAGCTCCGTTGCGGTGGCGGATGACGGCACCATTTATGTCGCGGGCAAGTCGGCATCGGCCTTCGGTGGCGAAGCCCATGCCGGCGGGCTGAGCGATGGCTATATCCGCGCGATCGGCTCGGACGGGACGGCGCTGTGGACGCGCCGGGTCGGCGATACGGGCGATGAGACGATTTCCTCGATCGCGATCGCCGATGACGGCAATCTTCTGGTGGCCTCGAATGAGGGCGGCAGTGCCGTGCTGCGCAAGTTCGATGTGGCGGACAATTCCTCTGCTGCCATCTGGGAACAGAATCTGGGCGATCTGGATGATGGCAGTATCGGCGGCATCGCTGTGGACGGCACGGATATCTATCTGACCGGTGCCGCGGGGTCCGCCTTCTCGCCGAGTGCGCCGGTGGGCGCGCATAATGGCGGCGTGCGGGATGCCTTCCTGGTGAAGTTCACCGATGGCGCCTCGGCGACGATCGACTACACGACTTTTGTCGGCTCGTCCGATGATGACGGGGCGTCCTCGATCGATGTCCACAATGGCAAGATCTATATCGCCGGTAAGACGCTGGGCGGGATCAATGGTGACACGCTGAATGGTGAGCGTGATGCGTTCGCCGCGCAGATCGACGGCGCCACCGGTGCGCTGGACTGGAGCCATCAGATTTCCGGCCGCAACGGTCTGGCCGCGGCGGCAGGCATTGCCGTGGCGGCGTCCGATGACTCGGTGCTGGATGCGCTGGGTCTGCCGACCGGTACGGTGACCTATTCCGACAGCCGGGTGATCGCCGACCGCAGCTCGGCCCGGGCTGACGACCATTTCTACATCTCGGTGAATGGCGGCCGACGCAAGAAGATCACGCTGGATTCCGACGACACGATCCGCGCGCTGAGCTTCAAGATCAATGCAGCCCTGGTGCTGGACGGAACCGCGGATGTGCGCCGCTCTTCTGATGGCGACATGCTGCGCATCAAGGCGGCGGAAGGCTCCACGATCGAGCTGTTTGCCGGTTCTGAAGGGCGTGACCTGCTCAAATCCATGGGCCTGCAGGCCGGGGCCATCGTGAATACGGGCTCGCTGCTGGACAAGGATGAGAAGACGTCCGACGCCCCGCCGCTGCACGCGCTGGATCTGCCGCCCTCGATGAGCATCGGCTCGCAGGAGGATGCGGAGAAGGCCTATGAATTCCTCGAGACCGCCATGTCCAAACTGCAGCGCGCCTATCGTGACATCACGATGGATCCGGCGCTGAAGGCGCTGCTGGAAGGGCCGCAGGCGGGCAAAAGGGGCGGCACGGTTCCGGCCCATGTCTCGGCCCAGCTGGCCAATTACCAGGCGGGCCTGTCGCGGCTGGCCGGTGGTTCCGGCGTCAACGCGACCGCCTATTTCTAATCCGGCTTGGTGAAGGTGAGGGCGAGCAGGCGCGGTGGCGTCGTCTCGGAAACCTCGACGCCGGCCTCGATCGCCTCATTGATGCCTGACAGGGCCAGACCGGCCGCTTCGCCCGCGCGCACATAATCCGACAAGGTGTGGTGATAGGCTTCGACCAGGCGGGTCTGACCGTCCTGTTCGAAACGGGCCTGGCTGCCCAGGGCCTGACGGTCCGGGTGGAGCTCACAGATGAAGAGCGTGCCGCCAGGCACCAGAACGCGGGCAGCTTCGGCAAAGACCGGCTCCATCACCGCGATATGCTCCAGCACGAGATTGCCGATCACCAGATCGGCCGAGGCCGCCTCTGCCGGCCAGGGCATGGTGACATCATGCTCGGCAAAGCGGACATGGTCGGCCTGCAGCCGGGCGCGGGCCTTGTCGAGCATGGCGGAGGACAGGTCGAGCGCCAGGACCGAGCGGGCGCGTTCAGCCAGATAGGCGGTATTCTTGCCGGTGCCGGCGCCGAACTCGATCACCCGGGCACCATCGAGCGGCCAATCCATGCTCTGCACGATCAGCGCATCGAGATCGCGCGTGCGGTTCTCATTGCTGTCATAGATCTCCGCCCAGTCCTGATAGGCCTTGCGGGCAGGTATCGGCTCATCGCTCATCACGCACTCCCTGTCCCCATGGGTGCGGGGTTCGGGTGGGGATGTAAAGGGTGGATCGAATTAACTCTCTGGTTGTGGATATGCATCTTATAGGTGTATTCTGATGACGGATCAGGATGGCCAGCATGTCCATGAGCAGCCGGGAGATCATCCAGCGGCTCCGCAAAGAGGGCTGGGTCAAGGTCAATCAGAAGGGAACCCATACGCAGTGGAAACATCCGCTTCGCGCTGGGCGGGTAACGGTGCCGCATCCCAAGCGGGATCTGCCGGCCGGGACGCTGAGATCGATTTATCGTCAGGCCGGCTGGGAGCAGGCTTGAACAGGCGACGGGCGATCCGTTATACACACGGGGTGTGTAACTCGGCAGGCGCGGAGCTGACCATGTATGTCGCCCTGGTCCACAAGGACGCTGACAGTGATTACGGCGTGATGTTTCCCGATCTGCCCGGGTGCGTATCGGCCGGGCGGACGGTGGAGGCGGCCTTGAGCGAGGCGCGCCTGGCTCTGGCCCTGCATCTGGAAGGATTCAGGCAGGATGGGGAAGTGGTGCCGCCAGCCCGCTCGATTGATGACCTTCTCGAGGATCCGGAGTTCCGGTCGGACCAGGCGGAGGCCGTGCTGATGGCCTATGTCAGTCCGGCCGTTGCGAGCGGGAAGATCACGCGGATCAATCTGTCGGTGGATACCGGGCAGTTGGCCCTGATCGACCAGGCCGCGTCGGCCGCCGGAATGAACCGGTCGGCCTTCATGGTGTCGGCAGCGCTGTCGGCGTTGGCGGGGTAGCGCGATCAGGCGGTCCGATTAACCGCCAGGGCGAAGCCCTTGGGCGGGGTGTTGGGCGTGGTGGCGCCGGGGCCGTAGCCGGACGGGGCCGAGCGCTGGCGGGCGGCTTCGTCGGCGATGGCTTTCACCACGCCTTCGGTCACGACCTTCAGCGCATTCACGACATGGCCGTTCTCCGACAGGGCGGTGTGGAAGGCCTGGGTGGCGTCGCGCAGCATGGTCTTGAGCGGGGCCGGAGCGGTGGCGAACCGGGTCGGGTCCTGCTTGGTGCGGGCGACCTCGGCGCGATAGACATTGGCCAGCTGGGTCTTCTCGTCCTGCAGGCCGATCGCGTCCTGGGGACGGCGGGCTTTGAACAGGCGGGTCTCTTCCTCGAGCAATTGGGTCAGGCGCTGGGTCAGGCGGAGCAGGGCCTGGACACGTTCGGTCGGATTGGCAGCGTGAAGTTCAGACATGATCAAAGCTCTCCGGTTTCCTGGTAGCGCAGGACTTGGCTGGTCAGACGGTCGGCCAGGCCCAGACCGCCGGAGCGGGCCATGACCTTGGCGTATTCCTCGTGCAGCAGGCCGCGGAAGGCGCGCTCGCCGGCTCCGCCGCCAAAGGGATTGTCCTCGCCCACGCCGGTGAACATCTGTTCCAGCATCTGGGAGAGGAAGAAGCTTTCAAACTCCTCGGCGACCTGGCGGGCTTCCGCCTCGGTCCGCACACCGCTGATGTCCGGGGCACCCTGGGTGCGTCCGGCCGCGGTGGCATTCGCCATCTGGAGTTCGAGAAGGCCGTCCATGATTACAGGACCTCGATCTCGGCCTGCAGCGCGCCGGCTGCCTTGATGGCCTGGAGGATGGTGATCATGTCGCGCGGCGTGACACCCATCGCGTTGAGGCCATCGACCAGTTCGCGCAGGGAGACGCCGCCCTGGTCGAGCACGCCCAGCTGCATCGTGTCCTCTTCGGCCGTCACCTGGGTGCGCGGCAGGACCTCGGTCTGGCCAACCTCGGCGAACGGGTTGGGCTGGGAGGCGACGGGCGTCTCGGTGACGGTGATGGTCAGATTGCCCTGGGCGATGGCGACGGTGGAGACGCGCACATTCTCGCCCATGACAATGGTGCCGGTATTCTCATCGATGATGATGCGGGCCGGCTGGTCGGCCTCGACGCGCAGCTGCTCCACCTCGGAGATCAGGTCGATCATGTCGCCGCGGAAGCTGGCCGGGCGGGTCAGGCGGACCGTGGACGGGTTCTCGGCCCGGGCGGTGCCGTCACCGACATAGGCATTGATGGCGCTGGCCATGCGGCGCGCCGTGGTGAAGTCCGGGTTGCGCAGGGACAGGGCCAGGCTGTCGCGATTGGCGATCTCCGCCCAGGGATCAATCCCGGTGCCGGCGAAGGGGTTCTCGACGATGGCGCCGGAGGCGATGCGGCCGGAAGTCGGTACGCCGCGGGTGATCGAGGCGGCATCGCCCTGGGCCTGGAAACCGCCAACGGTGAGCGAGCCCTGGGCGACGGCCCAGGTGCGGCCGTAGCTGTCCAGCAACGGCGTGGCGATCAGCGTGCCGCCCTGCAGGGAACCGGCATCGCCAATGGCGGAGATCGTGACATCGATCCGCGTGCCCTGGCTGGAGAAGGCCGGCAGCGAGGCGGTGACCATCACCGCGGCCACATTGCGGGTGTTCAGATTGGCGTCGCGCGTGTTGACGTTGAAGCGTTCCAGCATCGCGTTGAGCGACTGGTTGGTGAAGGCGGAGTTGCGCAGGCTGTCACCGGTGCCGTCCAGACCGACCACGAGGCCGTAGCCGACGATTTGGTTGTCACGGACATCCTCGATGTCGACCATGTCCTTGATCCGCGACGAGGCGTGAGCCGGCAGGGCCAGGATCAGGGCGGTCAGCAGGGCGGTGATGATGCGCATTTTGCGGTCTCCGGGTCGTTTCGCTCACGTCCTTGCGAAGACCGTGCCAGAATGCCGGTCTTGGTTAATAAAATAAGACGCTTAAAAACAATGAGTTGAGTGGTCGGGGCCTGTTTCCCGGGGCGGAAAACATGACCGGGTGGGGCTTGCGGGCGGCAGAAATTGCCGGTCAAATCGGCTAAGTTAAGCCTCTATTAATCGGCCCGGCCCATGCATTAACGCACGCACCGAGGCATGGACACGCGACATGAAAATCCAGGGACCCAGCTCGACTTCTTCGGCATCTGCCGCCAAGCGCAAGACTACGTCCGGCGCCAGCGGAAACGGATTCCAGGTTGAGACCGGGAGCCAGGCAAGCGGGTCTGCTCCGATGAGCGGGGCTTCGGCCGTCAGCTCCGTCCAGTCCGTCGATGCGATCCTGGCCCTTCAGGGTGTCGAGGATGCGACCCAGGCCAAGAAGAAGGCGACCGAGCGGGCGATGAGCCTGCTGGACGTGCTCGACGAGCTGAAAATCGGCCTGCTGGAAGGCGGTCTGCCGCGCTCGAAACTGGTGGCCCTGATGAATCTGCTCCAGACGCGCCGCGACCAGACCCATGACGCCCAGCTGGAGGCGGCCCTCGACGAGGTCGAGACTCGCGCCGCCGTGGAATTGGCCAAATTCAGCTAGACGGGCCGTTCACGCCTGTTTTTCACGGTTTTGATCACTGTGGAATGACACAATTTCTTCAACCTATTCGGCTATTTGCCTGACTGGTATCGGCAGGCAACAGCGCTTGTGCGTTGACTCCGAAGGGTCCGTGCATATTCTCCGGCCCGCTTTCTGGGGGAGAGCGCACGACTGCGTAGAGTTGAGTGGAAAGCGATGAGCGAAGCTGAACGCATTGAACTTCCGAAAGACTACGTCCCCTCCGAGGACGAGGACTTCATGAATGACCGGCAGAAGGAATACTTCCGCCGCAAGCTCATGGCTTGGAAGGACGAGATCCTTCGTGAAAGCCGCTCGACCATTTCCAATCTCCAGGAAGACATGGGCGCCCTGCCGGACCTGGCAGACCGTGCCTCCACGGAAACCGACCGCTCCCTGGAACTTCGCGCCCGCGACCGCCAGCGCAAGCTGATCTCCAAGATCGAGAGCGCGCTGCGCCGGATCGAGGAAGACGAGTACGGCTATTGCGAAGAGACCGGCGAACCGATCGCCTTGGCGCGTCTCGACGCCCGCCCGGTCGCCACGCTCAGCCTCGAGGCGCAGGAACGCCACGAGCGCAAGGAACGCGTCCACCGCGACGATTAGGCGGTGAAGCGCGGCGCGCTTCCGGTTTTTCTTCAGGCACCCACTCCACCGCTGCTCACGCAGCGGTCCCCCTCGCTCGTGAAGGGCGAGGACCTGGCGCTTGTTCAAAGCCCAAAAATCGTCGACATCCCCCGGCTTGTCCGGGGGACCTCATCCATCCTGTCTGCGGGTTAGCACAGGTCCCCCGGATGGGGGCTGTGCCCCCACCGTGGGATGACGGTTTAGGGGGTGGTGGACGTCAAAACGTCTCAATCCACCCGGCGGTAGACGCCGTCGATGGGCACATTGCCGTCATGCTCGCTGATATAGCTGAGCAGGGCGCCTTCCAGGCGGTTCCAGTCGGTGACTTCGCAGGCGCCGCGTTCCTCGTCGTGTTCGACGAGCTCGTAGGTGGTGCGGGCGGTGTCGGAGAGGTCGGCGCACTGGGGCTGGTGGTAGGTGGCGACGCGGCCGCCCTCATAGACCCAGACCAGGCCGTAGAGATAGCGGCCCTCGCTCTCGCGCTGGGCGGCGTAGATGCCGGGGGAGAGTTCGCGCAGCCGGGTGTTCTGGTGCGGGAAATTCTCATCGTCGGAGACGTAGCGGGCGCCGCGGCGGTCAATCTCGCCAGACCAGGCCGGACGGTCGAAAGGCCGGCCGTCGGGATGATAGGGGGTGTGGCTGTAAAAGCCTTCATCCAAGGGGAATTGGGCCGAGAACCGGCCGATCAGCGCATCCTCGGAATAGAAGCAGCCGCCCAGAAGGGCGGCTGCCAGGAGCACGAAACCGGCTCGGATCACGGATGGGCGCCAGCGAGCGGTTCGGTGGCGCGGACCAGCCAGTCCGCGACCTCACCCTCGACCAGGGGCAGGACGCGCTCACGCACCAAAGCGTGATAGCTATCCAGCCAGGCCAGTTCCTCGGCGCTGAGCAGGCCGGTATCGATCAGGCCGGCATGGATCGGGGCCACGGTCAGGGTCTCGAAGCCCAGCATCGGGCGTTCGCCGCCGGGGATCTCCGCCGGGTCGGTCACGACCTGGAGGTTCTCGATCCGGATGCCATAGCCGTCGGCCTTGTAATAGCCCGGCTCGTTGGAGACGATCATGCCCGGTTCCAGCGCCACGGCATTGGGGGCCTTGGCGATGCGTTGCGGGCCTTCATGGACACCCAGGAAGCTGCCGACGCCATGGCCGGTGCCATGGTCATAGTCGAACCCGGCCTGCCACAGGGGGAAGCGGGCGAGAATGTCCAGCTGCGTGCCGGTCGTGCCCTTGGGGAAGCGGACCATGGACAGGGCGATATGGCCCTTGAGCACGCGGGTGAACTGGGTGCGCATCTCCGCGGTCGGTTCGCCGATCGGCACGGTGCGGGTGATGTCCGTGGTGCCGTCGGGATACTGGCCGCCACTGTCCACGAGGTAGAGCGAGCCCTTCGCGAGCTTGAGATTGGTATCCTCGGAGACGCGATAGTGGGCGAAGGCCCCATTGCCCTGCGCGCCGGAAATCGTGTCGAAGGAGAGATCGCGCAGTTCCGGCAATTGCTTGCGGAAGCCTTCCAGCTTTTGCGCGGCCTGGATCTCGTCGATCTCGCCGGACTGGGCTTCGGTGTCGAGCCAGTGCAGGAATTTCACGATGGCGCCGCCATCGCGGATATGGGCCTGACGGGAGCCTTCGACCTCGGCGGCATTCTTGGCCGCCTTGGGCCGCATGACCGGGTCTTCCAGCTGTTGCACGCTGGCACCGCCGGCTTCGAGCGTTTCCAGCACCCAGGCCGAGGCCGTGGTGGGATCGACGCGGACCGTCTTGCCCTGACAGGCCGCGAGGCCGTCTCCGAATTCGCTTTCCGGACGCAGGGCGATCTCATTGCCCAGATGGGCGCGGGTCTCGTCGGTGATCTTGTCGGGGTCGACGAAGAAGGTCGCCGTGCCGTCCGCCTCGATGATGGCGGCGGAGAGGGGCAGGGGCGAGCGCGAGACATCGCTGCCGCGGACATTGAACAGCCAGGCGATCGAGGGCGGCGCCGTGATCACGGCGGCGTCGGCGCCCCCCTTGCGGATGGCAATGCCGATGCGCGAGCGCTTGGAGGCATGGTCTTCGCCGGCAAACTCGATCGGGTGCGGCACAACCGGGGTCTTGGGCGGTTCGGGCCGGTCGGTCCAGGCGGTGTCGACCGGATTGGTCTCGACGGAGATCAGGGTCACGCCGGCGCGCTGGGCAGATGTGCGCAGC
>NZLV01000229.1 GCA_002694345.1 Maricaulis sp. | reverse complement strand
CCCTGTCCGATGAGGCCGGGACCACCCTGGAAAATCTTGAACCCGCGTCCGTCCCGACGGTCTTCTGGTTCGAGATGGCCGTGATGGACGATGGCACCGAAGTGGCTGTTCTGCCCAACACGGACGATACTTGGAGCTGATGAGACAGGGATCGCGGCTCTTTCGGGTCGCGATCCCGCCTCAGGGCGTGTCCCACCCTTGCGCCGCGCGGGCTCCCATGTTTCTTGAATGCCATTCGACAGCTTGGTGATCGGGGGATCCGTATGCGTGTTTTGATCGTCGGAGGGGCCGGCTATATCGGTTCTCATGTCTGCAAGGCACTGGCCGCGCGCGGCGATGAGCCGATCGTTTTCGACAATCTCTCTCGCGGCCATGAGCACGCAGTGCGCTGGGGCCCGCTGTTCAAGGGGGACATCCAGAACCGCGCTGACCTCGATGCCGCCTTTGTCCAATACCAGCCCGAGGCGGTGATGCATTTCGCCGCCAATATCGAGGTCGGGGAGGGGCAAAGGGAACCGCTCGCTTTCTGGGAAAACAATGTCGCCGGCGTGGTCACTCTTCTGGGCGCCATGAAACAGGCGGGCTGTCATGCCCTGGTCTTCTCCTCGACCTGTGCCACCTATGGCACCCCCCAATCCCTGCCGCTGACTGAGGACGAACCGCAGACGCCGATCAATGTCTACGGACGGACCAAGCTGGCGGTGGAACAATTGCTGGCGGATGTCGCCAGCGCTGAAGATCTTCGCTACGCCGCGCTGCGCTATTTCAATGCTTCAGGCGCCAGCCCGGACGGCGATATCGGCGAGGAGCATGATCCGGAAACTCATCTGATCCCGAATGCGCTGAAAGCTGCGGCTGGGCTTGGCGGGCCGATGAAACTCTTCGGAACAGATTATGATACG
The DNA here is from genome assembly GCA_002694345.1 of Maricaulis sp. Classification (GTDB taxonomy): domain Bacteria; phylum Pseudomonadota; class Alphaproteobacteria; order Caulobacterales; family Maricaulaceae; genus Maricaulis. The sequence continues at coordinate 6,438 of NZLV01000229.1, read as the reverse complement.
GCTGATGGAACGTGTGAGCGGGACTTCATCCACGTCATGGACCTCGCCGCTGCGCACCTGGCTGCGTTGGACCGTCTGACTGCCGGTGCGCCCAGTTTCCAGTGCAATGTAGGCACCGGCACGGGCTATTCCGTGAAAGCGGTTTTGGACATGGTCGAGGCTATTACCGGTCGTCCGGTGCCTCATGAAGTTCATGGCCGCCGGGCCGGGGACCCGCCCCGTCTTTATGCCGATGTGACGCGGTCGCGCGAGTTGTTGGATTTTCAGCCGCAATACTCTGACCTGAAAACCATCATCCGGGACGCCTGGAATTTCCATCGCAAGGTCTGGGGCCTGGTCGAAGCTGAAGCCTCCTGACCGGCCTTGCCGGTTTGAGGAAATTGACGGCGACTGCTGAAACCGAACACGATCCGGGCAAATTGAGCTATTCGGATACGCGTGATCTGCTCGGCGATTGGGGAGGTGGGTCTTGACCGTATTGGTCACCGGCGCGGCCGGTTTTGTCGGTTTTCATGCATCCCTGGCCTTGCTCAAGGCCGGCGATCGGGTCGTGGGGCTTGATGTCCTCAACGATTATTATGACCCGGCTTTGAAACAGGCCCGGCTCGATATTCTCAAAGCCTACGCCAATTTCAGTTTCCACCCACTCGACCTCGCCGACCATGAGGCCGTGATGGATTTGTGCCTGGCGGAAAAGCCGTCGCAGATCCTGCATCTGGCGGCTCAGGCCGGCGTGCGCTACTCGCTCGAAAAGCCCTTCGCCTATGCCCAGTCGAACCTGGTCGGCTTTTTGTCCGTGCTTGAAGCGGCGCGGGCGCTTGGCGATACGCTCGATCATCTGGTCTACGCCTCGTCGAGCTCGGTCTATGGCGAGCGGTCCGCCGTCCCCTTCCGCGAAGAGGATGCCGCGGAAACACCGGCCTCGCTCTATGCCGCGACCAAGCGTTCAGACGAGCTGATGACCGCGTCCTATTGCTCGCTGTTCGGCATTCCCGCGGCCGGGCTGCGTTTCTTCACGGTCTATGGCCCGTGGGGACGTCCGGACATGGCCTATTGGCTGTTCGCCGACGCGATGCTGGAAGGCCGGCCGATCAAGGTCTTCAACAATGGCGATATGGAACGCGACTTCACCTATATCGATGATGTCGTTGAGCCGCTCTGCCGCATCCTGCGGGACCGCCCCGAGCGCGGCCGTCATGCCGTCTACAATATTGGCGGTTCTTCGCCGGTCCGTTTGATGGACATGATCGAGACGCTGGAAACGGCGTTGGGATGCACGGCAGAAAAGCAGATGCTGCCCATGCAGCCCGGTGACGTGACCCGCACCTATGCTGACACGACGCGCCTGCAAGCCGATTACGGCTATTCACCCCAGATCCCGATCGAAGTGGGGCTCAAGCGTTTTGCCGACTGGTACCGGGACTGGCGCGGCCGCTAGGTCCGCTCAGGGCCGTCCGACGCTGGTGTAAGCGAAGCCGACATTCCGCACTTCGTCCGGATTGTAGATGTTCCGCAGATCGACCATCACTGGCGCCCGCATCGACGCCTTCACGCGTTGCAGGTCGAGGGCGCGGAACTCGTTCCATTCCGTGATGATGACGGCAGCATCGGCATTTTCGGTGCAGAAATAGGGGCCTGAAACAAACTCGACATTGTCGAGCAGCTTTTGGGCTTCCAGCGTGCCGGCCGGATCGAAGGCGCGGATCGTTGCGCCGGCGGCCTGCAGGGCCGGGATGATGTCCAGGCTCGGCGCATCGCGCATATCGTCCGTGTTCGGCTTGAAGGTCACACCGAGAATGGCAATCGTCTTGCCATCGACGGACCCGTCACAGGCCTCAATGATCTTGCTGGCCATCGCCTTTTTGCGGGCATCATTGACCGACACGACCGTCTCGATCAGGCGCAGCGGCGTACCGGCATCCTGGGCGGTGCGGGTCAGCGCCAGCGTGTCTTTCGGGAAGCATGACCCCCCATAGCCGGGACCGGCATGCAGGAACTTGCCGCCGATGCGGTTGTCCAGACCGACACCTTTGGCGACTTCCTGGACATTGGCGCCGACTTCTTCACACAAATCCGCGATCTCGTTGATGAAGGTGATCTTCATCGCAAGGAAGGCGTTGGCGGCATACTTGATGAGTTCGGAGGTGCGGCGCGAGGTGAACACCATCGGCGTCTCGTTCAGGAAGAGCGGGCGATAGAGCTCTCGCATCAGGTGGCGGGCGCGATCATCATCGGTTCCGACCACCACGCGATCCGGGCGCTTGAAGTCGTCAATGGCGGCGCCTTCGCGCAGGAATTCCGGGTTGGAGACGACCGAGAAGTCCGCATCCGGCCGGGTCTCGCGGATGATGCGTTCGACTTCATCACCTGTACCCACCGGGACAGTCGATTTGGTCACGACCACCGTGTAGCCGTCCATGACTTCGGCAATTTCGCGGGACGCGGCGTAGACATAGCTCAGATCGGCGAAACCATCGCCCCGGCGGGACGGCGTGCCGACGGCGATGAAGACCGCATCAGCCGTCCGGACAGCCTCGGCGAGGTCCTGGGTAAAGGTCAGGCGGCCTTCCCGGACATTGCGCTCGACAAGCATGTCGAGGCCGGGTTCATAGATGGGGATGCCCCCTTCATTCAGGGTCTCAACCTTGGACGCGTCCTTGTCGACGCAGATGACTTCGTGACCGAAGTCCGCGAAACAGGCTCCCGACACCAGTCCAACATAACCGGTTCCGATCATTGCGACGCGCATGGCTAGACTCCTTGAGTGGTGGCGAGGGTATCGCCGAGCTGGGGCTGTGACGCAAGACCTCTATCAAGTCAGGCGCATGTAGTGATGCACGGCGCGGGACAGGCCGGCTTTGAAATCAGCTGCGGCACAGCCAAAAACCTCGGTCGTGCGATGGGAGTCCAGGACGGACCAGGATGGACGCTCAGCCGCGGCCGGAAAGTCCGACGACGCGATGCGCTCGATCCGGCAGTCTGGCAGACCGGCCTCCCGGATGACCGCCTCGGCAAAATCGGCCCAGCTCATCGCCGTGTCGCCGGCGTAGTGATACAGGCCCCAAGGCGTGGTCCCATCGCGGACTTGCCGGGCCATGTCGAGCAGTGTGGTGGCAAGGTCGCGGGCCGGGGTTGGCGAACCGATCTGGTCGTTGACCACCCGGATGATGCTTTGGGTGCGCGCCCGCTCGATGATCTTCGTCATGAAATTCGGCGCATGCTCCGAGAACAGCCAGGCGGTTCGCAGGATGATGTGCTTGGACCAGGTCTGCGCGAGAGCCGTTTCACCGGCGAGCTTCGACGCGCCATAGGCGGAAACCGGAGCGGGTTGATCACCTTCCTGCCAAGGGCGGCCCGGCTGGCCCGAGAAGACATAGTCGGTCGAGACGTGGATCAGCGGGCAGTCGGCCGCTGCACAAACCTCCGCCAGAAGGCAGACCGCATCCCTGTTCAGCTGGAAGGCCGCGGCCTTCTTGCCCTCTGCTGCGTCGACCGCGGTAAAGGCGGCCGTGTTGATCACCAGCTCCGGACGGTTCGTGCCGGTCAGTCGGCTTTCGAGCGTATTCCGGGCCTGGTCCGGAGCGCCAAGGTCCAGCGCGGGCCTGCCAATGGTTTCAATCTGCACACCGATGTTCCGGCCGCTGTCCACCAGCGCCCGGGCGAGTTGACCGGACTGGCCGATCACCAGGATGCGCATCGGGGTCATTCTGTCTCTAGGCCAAGTCGGGGGCTGTTCGCAGCCCCGAACGCCCGGATCAGGGCCTTGTCGCACCAGTCCTGGTTTTCGACATACCAGGCAACGGTCTCGCGGATGCCCCGGTCCAGGGTGGCCGAAGGCGTCCAGCCGAGTTCGGTTTTGATCTTGCTGGCGTCGATCGCATAGCGCTCGTCATGCCCAGGCCGGTCCTCGACAAAACGGATCAGTCGGTCATGCGGTGCCTGACCGGGCCGCAAGATGTCGAGTTCGCGGCAGATCTGCCGGACCAGATCGATATTCCGGACTTCGGCATTGCCGCCAATATTGTAGGTCTCTCCAACCCGCCCTTCGGCAACGAGTTTGAGCAGGGCGTCGGCGTGGTCGTCCACGTGCAGCCAGTCACGGACATTCTCCCCATTGCCATAAACCGGGATCGGCTTGCCAGCGATCGCGTTGAGGATCACGACGGGGATGAGCTTTTCCGGAAACTGGTTGGGACCGTAATTATTGGAACAGTTCGAAATCAGCGCCGGGAAACCATAGGTCTTGTGCCAGGCGCGCACCATCATGTCGGAGGATGCCTTGCTTGCCGCATAGGGCGAGTTCGGCTGGTAGGGGCTGGTCTCCGTGAACAGGCCAGACGGTCCCAGGGATCCATAGACCTCATCTGTCGAAATGTGCAGGAAGCGAAACGTTGCACGGTCCGGTTTCGGGAGTTGGGACAAATAGGTGCGGCTGGCCTGCAGCAGGTTCACGGTCCCGGTGACATTGGTCTCGATGAAGGCCAGCGGCCCATCAATGGACCGGTCAACATGGGTTTCTGCGGCGAGGTGCATGACGGCATCCGGCCGATGCTGGGAGAAGATCCGGTCCAGAGCAGCGGCATCGCGAATATCGGCTTGCTCGAAAGCGTATCCGGGATGGTCTTCATGGTCGGCAAGATTGTCTGGATTGGCCGCATAGGTCAGCGCGTCAACATTGATGACGTCATGTCCGCGCGACAATGCCAGTCGGATCACGGCTGACCCGATGAACCCATATCCGCCCGTCACCAGGAATTTCATATGTCAGTCCGTCCCGTTACCAGCGTAGCGAAAGGGCGTATCGAATTCGGTCCAGCTCAGCGCGGTCCGGTCCTTTTTTGACAGCACCGGATCCTGTCCGTTGAGCGCCCAGTCAATGCCCAGTTCGGGGTCATTCCAGGCAATGGAACGGTCCCCCCCGGGAGAATAGGCATTGTCGACCTTGTAGAGCACGACCGTATCCGGCTCACGGGTCACAAAACCGTGCAGAAATCCGCGTGGCACATAGACCTGCAGGCCATTTTGCGCGCTCAGCTCGTGCTTCAGATGCTGACCGAAGGTCGGGGATCCGCGGCGGGCATCCACCAGGACATCCGTGACGCGCCCTTGAAGCACCCGAACGAGCTTGGCCTGTTCAAAGGGCGGCAGCTGGCAGTGCAAGCCGCGGAGCGTATTGACCTTTTCCGAGTAGGACTGATTGTCCTGGAAAAACTCGGCCTCGATACCTGCCGATTTCAGCATGTCCCGGTTGAAGGGAACGGCGAAATAGCCGCGATCATCCGCATAAAGCGGCGACTCGATGAGGCGTGCGTCCTGCAAGGGCAGGGGCAGGATTTCGAAATCGGTCTCGGCCATGCCAGTTTCCATTCAACGGGTGGAAGGTCGGACCTTGGATCGACCAGCTTTCTTGCCTGCTTCTACCGTGATGCTTCAATGATCGACAAGGGGCGGATGGGCTGTGAGCGCTGTGCTGCGAACCGTGTGTGTGTTCTATCCGTTTGTCTGCATTGCTGTTACCGTCCCGGGACCGATGGCGGTGCACCAAGATTGTGATGGGGGTAGAGTTCTTGAAGGGAATTATTCTGGCTGGGGGAAGCGGCTCACGTCTGGCGCCGCTGACGGTATGTACCTCGAAGCAGCTCCTGCCTGTCTATGACAAGCCCATGATCTTCTACCCGCTGTCGACCCTGATGCTTGCGGGTATCCAGGACATTCTGATCATTACGACGCCCCATGACCAAGACCGGTTCCGCCATCTGCTGGGCGACGGATCGAATTATGGGATTCGTCTGTCCTACATGGTGCAGGATGAGCCCAAGGGGATCGCCCAGGCGCTGGTGCTCGGCGCGGATTTCGTCGGCGATGACAGCGTCACGCTCATCCTTGGGGACAACATGTTCTACGGGCATGGTTTGCCCGAATCCTTGATGCGAGCGGTGAACCAGTCGGAGCCGGGGGCGACCATCTTCAGCTATCACGTCACCAACCCGAAGCGGTATGGCGTGGTCTCGGTGGGTCCGGACAACCGGGCTGTTTCGATCGAGGAAAAGCCGGACAAGCCGAAGTCCAATCTCGCCGTCACCGGACTTTATATCTACGATAATGATGTCCTGGAGATTGCGTCGAGCATTTCGCCGTCTGCGCGCGGCGAGCTGGAAATCACGGATGTGAACCGGATCTATCTGGAGCGCGGCCGGCTCAATGTCGTGACCATGGGGCGAGGCATCGCCTGGCTCGATACCGGCACGCCGCAGGCGCTTCTGGAAGCTTCGGAATTCGTCCGATCGCTGGAGCGGCGGCAGGGCCTGCAGATCGCCTGTCTTGAGGAAATCGCTTTCCACAAGAACTGGATCGACCGGGACACCCTCATCGCCGCTGCGAAGCGGTACAAGAATTCCGACTATGGCAAATACCTGGGGAATCTCGCCAAGGCCGGCT
>NZLV01000228.1 GCA_002694345.1 Maricaulis sp. | reverse complement strand
TCGGCCCAGGTCGTTCTGGTCTGTTTCGATACGGCCACACGCGACCGGGTTCTGGCGGCAACGGAAACCCAGTTGGCGCGCCTGCCGCGTGTGCGGATTGCGCGCGCCGCGCTGGACAATTCCTGCACGGTGATCTGCGACAGTCTCGAGGCGGCGGCCGAGGTCGCCAATGCCTATGCGCCCGAACACCTGATCCTGCAGACCGAGAGCGCCGAACGCCTGGTGGATCTGGTCCGTCATGCCGGATCGATCTTCGTGGGCGCCTGGACACCGGAAGCGGCCGGAGACTACGCCGCCGGTCCCAATCACACCCTGCCGACCTCGGGGGCCGGTCGGGCCTATGGGGGTGTCTCGGTGGAAAGCTTCCAGAAGACCACGACCATCCTGCGCGCCAGCGCCGAGGGCGCTGCTGGCCTCGCGCCGACCGTGGAGCGCCTGGCGGCGCTGGAGGGCCTGGAAGCCCACGCCACCGCGATGCGCTTGCGCCGCGAGAAGGCTGAGGCCCTGCGCGAGACCGGCCCGGTGGCCTCCGGTCCCCGGGCCGGAACCAAGCGCCGCAAGACCGGCGAAACCGATGTCACCGTGACGGTCAATCTGGACCGCAATGGGCCCTACCGGATCGAGACCGGCGTCGGCTATTTCGACCACATGCTGGACCAGATCGCCCGCCATGGCGGGATCGCGCTGGACGTGACGGTGGAGGGCGATCTCCACATCGATGCCCACCACACGATCGAGGATGTCTGCCTGACCTTCGGCGAAGCCCTGCGCGAAGCGCTGGGTGACAAGCGCGGCATTGCCCGGTTCGGCTTCGAACTGCCGATGGACGAGACCCTGGCCTCTGTCTGGATCGATCTGTCCGGCCGGCCCTACGCCAAGTTCGAGGGCGATATTCCGGGCGAAATGGTCGGTGGTTTCCCGGTGGAAATGACCCCGCACGCCTTCCGCTCCATTGCGGAAAGCCTGGGCGCGGCGATCCACGTCAAGGTCGAGGGCGAGAATGCCCACCACATGGTGGAAGGCTGTTTCAAGGCCTTCGGCCGGGCCCTGCGCGGCGCGGTCCGGATCGAGGGTGAGGCCCTGCCGTCGACCAAGGGCATGCTGGCATGATGATCGGCCTCATCGATACCGGCTGCGCCAATATCGCCTCGGTGCGCTTTGCCCTGGAACGGGCCGGGCTGGATCATGTCATCGTGCGTGATCCGTCCGAAACGGGCGATTGCGACCGGCTCATCCTGCCTGGTGTCGGCGCGGCAGGTGCCGCCATGGCACGCTTGGACGAGCGCGGTTGGCCGGAAGCTTTTCGCACTGATGACCGTCCTTTGCTGGGCATTTGCCTGGGCATGCAGCTTCTGTTCGAGCACTCCGCAGAGGGGGATGTCGACACGCTGGGTCTGATCCCGGGCCGGGTCGAGAAACTGCCTCTGAGCGATGGTCTGGTCTGGCCGCACATGGGCTGGAATGCGCTGCAGGCCTTCGGCCAGGATGAGCCGCTGCTGCGTCAGGTCTCGCTCGGCGAATACGCCTATTTCGTCCACGGCTTCTATGCCCCGGTCGGCGCCCACACCGTGGCGCAGGCCGATTATGGTGCCGAAGTCTCCGCCATTGTCCGCTCCGGACACATTGCCGGCTGCCAGTTCCACCCGGAACGCTCTGGCCGTGTCGGGGCCCGTATCCTGTCCAACTTCGCGAGAATTTGATCCCGTGATCCTTTATCCTGCTATCGATCTGCTCGACGGTCGTGTCGTGCGCCTGCACAAGGGCGCCTTTGACGCGGTCACCGATTATGGCGACGACCCGGTGGCGGTCGCGCAACGCTTCGGAGAGGCCGGGGCCAGCTGGGTGCATGTCGTCGACCTGTCCGGCGCCCGCGATGGCCAACGCCGCCAGAGCGACACGATCCGCGAGCTGTGCCGCACCGGACTGCGCGTCCAGACCGGCGGCGGTGTGCGTTCGGCGGAAGACGTGGAGAGCCTGCTCGCCATCGGTGTGGAGCGCGTCATCGTCGGCTCGCTCGCTGTCACGGAGCCGGAACAGGTCTCGCGCTGGCTGGACCGCTATGGCGCGGACCACATCACGCTGGCGCTCGACGTGAAGCGCACGGGCGGTCAGTACCGGCCGGCCCTGTCCGGCTGGACCGATCTGATGATGACGACGCTGGATGATGTCGTGAAGGCCTATGACGGCACCGGTCTGGCCCATGCCCTGGTCACCGATATTGGCCGCGATGGCGACCTGTCCGGGCCGAACCTGGCGCTCTATCGCGGTCTGGTCGAACGCTTCCCCGCGGTCCAGTGGCAGGCGTCCGGGGGGATCTCCTCGCTTGAGGATATCACTGCCGCGCGCGAGACCGGTGTCGCCGGGGCAATCTCCGGCAAGGCCATCTACGAGAAACGCTTCACTCTGGAAGAGGCGCTGGCATGCTCGCAAAGCGCATAATTCCCTGCCTCGATGTGCGCGATGGTCGCGTCGTGAAAGGCGTGAAATTCCGCGATCACGAGGATGTCGGCGATATTGTCGACCTGGCTCGCCGCTATGCCCGCGAAGGCGCGGACGAGCTGGTCTTCTATGATATCGCGGCCTCGGCACGGGGCGATACGGTGGAGCCGGAATGGGTCAGCCGCGTGGCCCGCGAGATCGATATTCCCTTCTGCGTGGCGGGCGGGATCCGCTCCATCGAGGATGCGCGGGCGCGCCTCTTCGCCGGCGCAGACAAGATCTCCATCAACACGCCGGCCCTCGCCAATGCGGATCTGATCGACACGCTGGCCCGCGAATTCGGCAGCCAGTGCATCGTGCTGGGCGTCGACAGCCGCGTCATCGACGGGGACTGGCGGGTCCACCAGTTCACCGGTGATCCCGACAAGACCCTGACCGATCATCGCAAGACGCTGGACTGGGTGCGCGAAGCCATCGAGCGCGGCGCGGGCGAAGTGGTGCTGAACTGCATGGACATGGATGGCGTGCGCGATGGCTATGACATCGAGCAATTGCAGGCCGTGCGCGCCGTGTGTTCCACACCTTTGATCGCTTCAGGCGGCGCGGGCCGCAAAGACCACTTCAAATCCGTGTTCGAATTGGCCAATGTCGACGGAGCGCTGGCGGCCAGCGTGTTTCACAAGGGGGTCATCGAAATCGGCGATTTGAAAGCCTATCTCGGTGAAGAGGGAATCAGGGTCAGACCATGATTGATGCCAAAAGCCTGGACTGGAAAAAGTCCGACGGGCTCATCCCGGCCATTATCCAGGACCACGCCACCCGCCAGGTCCTGATGCTGGGTTACATGAATGAAGAGGCGCTCGCCCAGACGGTCCAGACCGGAAAGGTGCATTTCTACTCCCGCTCGCGCCAGGAACTCTGGAAGAAGGGCGAGACCTCCGGAAACACGTTCAAGCTCGTTTCCCTCGCGGCCGATTGCGACAATGACACGCTGCTGGTCGAGGTGAAGCCGAAAGGCCCGGCCTGCCATACCGGCACGGTCACCTGTTTTGGCGATGACCCGGCCCCGGGCCTGGGCTTCCTGGCGCATCTGCGGGCGATCATCCGCAAGCGCAAGAAGGACAAGCCGAAGGGCTCCTATGTCGGTGGGCTGATGGCCCGCGCACCCAAACGTCCGGCCCAGAAGGTCGGCGAAGAGGGCGTCGAGGTCGCCATGGCAGCGGTGTCGGAAAGCAAGGCGGCGCTCAAGGGCGAAGCGGCGGACCTGCTCTTCCACCTCATGGTCCTGCTGGAATCCCGTGACCTCAGCCTGGACGATGTCGTCAACGTCCTGCGCAAGCGTCATGCGGTGCGGGCGGCCAAGCCGGGCGAGAAATAGGGCCGGGCTGGCGGATTTGTCCGCCGGCTAGCGGTGCTCCACCCGGTCACCGGGACGGAAGGCGGAAGCCAGGGCGTCATCATTGAGCCAAGCCATCGCATCCGGATCATCCTTGACCCAGGCTTCCAGAAAGACTGTCGACACCATCGCGGTGAGGGCCTGGATCTCGGGATAAGTCTCCGGAATGACAGGCTGCCGCCGGGTCGGGCCGCGGCCGCCGAAGACCGCATGATCGCCTCCCTCGAACACGACCAGATATTGCGGCGCGCCGTCGATCAGCTGATAGGGCAAGGTGCGGGTTTCCGCTGGCAGGTCCGGGTTGAGAGGGTGGGTGTCCTGTGTGCCCGTGAAGTGCAGGATTGGCGTGCTGATCGCGTCATAGAGATCCGCATGCCTAGCCTCAGGGACCCGTGCGGGCGGGGCTGGCGGGCTGAGCGCGATGCCGGCGCGAAGGCGCGGGTCGAGAAAGGCCGGCTGGCCGAAGAAGTCCTGTCCCAGCGCTGCCAGAACGGTATGGGCCCCGAAGGAATGCCCGGCAATGGCGATGCGCTCGGGGTCGGCATCAAGCACGTTTGCGCGCGCGGTGATCGCGTCGATGATGAAAGGAATGTCGCTATAGCG
>NZLV01000227.1 GCA_002694345.1 Maricaulis sp. | reverse complement strand
CGGCTCCATCCGCTCGAACAGGCGGGCGGACAGCATGGCGATGAAGTCGCCGGAATGCCTGGGGCCCTGGCCGGTGGCCAGCTTTTCCTGGATGTCCTTCACCGCTTTCAGCGGGCGGCGCTGGATGGTGATGATCCGGTGGGCATCGATCCACAGGCGGATCGACACCATGTCTTCCGGCTGGGCATCCTGATTGAGATTGACCCCGCGCAGGATCATCAGCGCGCCTTGGTCAAACTCCACCAGACGGGGCCGGGTCTCATCGGCCAGCAGGGCGTCGACAATCAACGGGTCGAGATAGTCCAGCTCATCCTTGATCCAGGCGCGCGAGTCCGCATGCAGGGCATCCAGATGGATCCAGGCCAGGCTGTCCGCCTTGATATGGGCGGCGATATCGCCATGGCTCAGAAGCGTGCCACCGCCTTCGCCATCGATCGCTGCCGCGTAGAGAATTCCGGACGTGTCAGACATCGGCCTTCCCCTCTGGTGACTTGATGTGGATGTCCCGCTGCGGGAAGGGAATCTCGATCCCGTTCTCGCGGAATTTCCGCCAGATCGCGAACATGACATCGCTCTGCGGAGCCCAGCGGCCATCGACCACATTTTCCACCCAGAACAGCAGGGTGAAGTCGACCGAACTGTCCCCGAAGTTCAGCAGGAAGCATTGCGGCGCCGGATCCTCGATACAGCGCGGATGCTCGCTGGCGGCTTCCAGGATCAGCGCCTGGGCCTTCTCGATATCGGAGCCATAGGCCACACCGAGATTGATCTGGATACGCGCCTTCGCCGAGGACAGGGTCCAATTGGTCACCCGATTGGTGATGAAGTCCTCGTTCGGGATCAGGATTTCCTTGCCGTCGAAGGTCTCGATCAGCGTGTAGCGCGCCGAGGACCGGCGCACGAAGCCGCTGGTTCCGTCGGGCAGTTCGATCAGGTCATCCTGCTCGACCGAGCGTTCCAGCAGCAGGATCAGGCCGGAGATGAAATTCGAGGCGATCTTTTGCAGACCAAAGCCCAGACCGATACCCAGCGCCCCGCCGAACACGGTCAGCGTGGTCAGGTCCAGCCCGATCATGTCCAGGGCGATCAGGCCGGCCAGGATATAGATCGCGATCTGGAAAACCTTGGTCACGAGGATGCGCGTCGTCGAGCGCATCTTGGTCAGCTTTTCCAGCCGGTGATCCACCACATCGACGATGATCGCCGTGGTCCAGAACACCAGGGCCAGCACGACGAGGGCGCGCAGGACCGTGTAGGCGCTGATCCGCACATCCCCGACCTGGAAGGTCAGCGCATCGGTGTCCAGAAAGCCGCGGACCGTGTCCAGATGACCCAGCACACCGGCGGCCATAATGCCGGCCAGCATCAGGAAGACCAGCCAGCGCGCCCAGGCGCCGGTCGGTCTGATGAGGGCAATCAGGAAGGATTTCATGCGCGTTGTCCGCCGCTGCTCAGGTCACAACACCTTGTTCCACTGGGTAGACTGAGCCCTTGCCGGTGGCAAGCTGGGACCGGATCAATAGTCGCGGCGCCAGCGCAGGGAAACCGCCGCATCCGTGTCCGCGGAAATACGCGACAACAGGCTCAATTCCGGCGTCAATTGCCATTCCACCAGCGCCTGGGACAGGGCCGAGGCGCCCGAGCTTCCCACTTCGACATAGACGTCATCCCCGAACCGGCGCCCCCCGGTGACCGAGATATTGCCGTCGGCATCCGTCGACAGGTCGAGCCGGTCGATCCCCGCGAAATCGCGCAATTGGCCGACGATGTTCAACAGGTTCTGGCCGGACAATTGGGCAGCCAGCTGGGCTGCCTCGAAGGCGCCCAGCTCGCTGACGGATTCGTCGAACAGCAGGCGCGACAGGATCTCGTCTTCCGGCAAGGAGGGCTCGCTGGACAAGGTGATGCGCGGCGCGCTGGCCGGTCCCGTCACCCGCGCCTGGGCCGAGAAACCGGTGCGGGTGTGAGAGGCGGTGATGTCCACCCGGGCATCGCTCGGCGAGCCGTCAAAGCGCAATTCGCCTTCATCCAGGGTGAAGCGGCGGTTGAGGACAAAGGCATTGCCGCCCACCAGGCTGGCCGTGCCGGTCAGGTTGGGCTTGCCGCTGGGCCCGGTCACCCGCAGGTCCACACCCCATTCCGAGGAGAAGGCCCGTGAGCTGACATAGACATTGCGGTCAGCATGGACCGCATAGTCCAGCCGGACCGGCAGCGAGGCGCGGGCCTGGGCGCTGCGGTTCTTGGGCAGATTGATCTCGCGCACATCCAGTTCCGGGATTGAGGCTGCGCCGTTGAGCGCTGGTTCGGCCCGCAACTGGTCCAGCTCGGCCGCACCCGAGATCAGCAGGCCCGACCCGTCCAGGGCGAGCGCTGTATCGCCGCTGGCCTGGATGGTCAGGTCATTGCGGTGGGTCGCCAGCAATTGGCTGAAAGTGAAACTGGCCTGGCCGCGCGGGCCTTCCACCGGGAAGCGGACTTCGCCACTGCCGGTGATGCTGCCATCGCGGCCATCACTGGCCTCAAAGCGCACCAGGTCGAACCCGTTCCCGTCAAACCGGGCGCGCAGGCGGATGCCCCGCAATTCGGTCTGGGTCGAGGTCACGCGCAATTGCCCGCCATTGACGGCGATCCGTCCGTCCAGAACCGGCGCCCCGCGCTGGCCGGTCAGATCGACATCGCCTTCCACACGGGCGCGCTGCAGGATCACGGTCTCGGGCAGGACAAGCGGGGCCAGCACGGCCAGATCGCCATTGGTCACCAATTGTCCGGTCAGCGCGGCATCCTCTTCGCCCAGCAGGGCCAGCAGGCTCGGCGTCGGCCCGGCCCGTTCCAGCCAGCTGGTCGTTTCCAGCTCCGCACCGGTCAGACCGGTTTCCACCCGCAATCTGTCCGGTGTCAGGCTCATGTCGGAACGGATGTTCAGGGGGGAAATGTCCTCATCGCCCAGCGACACCAGCTCTTGCGCTTCCATCCAGGCGGTGCCCTGCCAGAGCGCATCGATTTCGGCGAGTTCAGCGCCGCCGGACAGGGTCCCGCCGGCCGGCGGCATGGCGGCAATGTCGGACAGGGCGGTGATCGGCAGGTCCTCGATGGAGAGGGTCAGGTCCCGGGCCTCGTCACCATCACGATAGTGCAGCCGGATCGCGCCATCTCCCAGACCAATCCCGCCGGACAGGTCCAGCCCGGCCTCGTTGACGGTCAGATGCACCGGTTCGCGGCTGACAATGTCATGGATGGCCCAACGGCCCTGCGGCACGAGGCTGAGTTCCACCGCGCCGGTCTCGGCCAGGGACAACCGGCCGGTCGTGCTGAGACGGAAGGGGCTGCGCAGTTCGCCCGCCACGGAACTGGTGATGTCCAGACCGGACAGCGGACCGGCCAGGTTCAGCCGGGCCGTGTCGATGTGGCCGCCGGAAAAGTCATGACCATTGAGCTGGATGTCGGCCTCGATCCGGCCCGCCCGCAAGTCACTCTGGGCTCCGGCGAATTGCAGCGCCGCCGAGGCGCGATCGCCGAGCAGGATATCCAGTTGTGCCCGCACCTGACCGTCGGCCTGACGGGCGCCACCGGTGAGGGCAAACGGGCTCAGCCGGCCTTCGGTGATGTCGACATGCCAGTCCGGAGCGGACCAGCCCGCCGTCCCGGCCAGGTGGACGGGCTTGCTGTTGCGGCTCGCCGTGATTTCCCAGTCGGCGGTGATCACCCCGTCCGTGCGGACGGCGTCCAGCACCAGGTTGGGGTCGTCCAGCTGTACCGGTCCGGCGCTCAACGCGGTCGAGCGTGACGCGCTGCGCCAGTGCAGGCCGGTCGTGTCCGAGCGCGCGCTGAAAGCGGTCGCCAGCGCGCCGTCCACGTCCAGCCGGCTGACCGGCACTTGTCCGGACACCGCCAAATCCCCGTCCAGCGTCCAGCTGTCGGGTGACCACAGCGCCCGGGCATCCAGCACCAGCCCGTTGGAAGCCAGGTCGATTTCCTCGAACCGCCAGCCTGCGCCTGCGCGGGACACAAGCACCCGTCCGGTCAGACCGTCCAGCAGGCCCCCCGCCGTGTCCGGCCAGACCAGGGACTGCCCGTCCAGCTCGATCAGGGCGCTGTCCAGGGAGGGGGCGGACAGGCGGATTTGCGCCGGTCCGGACAGATCGGCCTGCACCAAACCGGCATCCACCAGGTTCAGCGTGGCCGTCAGCGCCGGATTGCCGTCCAGCGGGTAGAGACCGCTGGCGGTCATTTGGCCTGCCGGGCTCGTCAGCAGGGCCTGTTCGATATCGATCAGGCGGTCAGCGCCCTGCCATTGTCCGGTCAGAGCCAGATGGGCGCCGTCTGCAAGGGCGGTATCCAGTGTCTCCTGGCCCGTGCCGATCCCGTCGAGGCTCAGCTGTGTGTCGATCCGCAGCAATGCGCCTGCATAATCCAGATCCAGCGGGCCGTTCGCCGTTGCCAGCGTCCGGCCCTCGGCTTCCAGCGCACGCGCTTGCGCATCGCCGCGCAAATGCCAGCCCGCCGTATCGCGACGGACGCGGCCCTGCCAGGACAGATGGTCGCCTTGCAGCCGGTCCTGACTCAGGGCGGCGATCAGGCGTTCGCCGATCTCCCCGGAGGCATCCCAGACCCCGGCTTCGCCGGTTGATGCCGGACGCAGGGTCAGCGCGCCGCCTTCGCTCTGGGCGCGGACCTCGCTCAGCGCCCAGCCCGGTTCGCGCAGGCCCTCGGCCTGGAAATCGGCGTGTTCGACCAAGTCCTGATAGGTGTCCGGCAACAAGCCCCAGGCGCGGATATGGGCCCGTCCCGATGCGTCCCAGCCGGTCGGCGTCCAGTTCAGATCACCCTGCAGCAGGGCCTGGCTGTCGGCCTGCAGGGCCAGGTCGCCGGATCCCGCATTCCAATTGCCGTCCAGCCCGCCGCGCGCGGTCAGCTCCCGTCCGGGCAGGCGTGCCAGAGCGGCGAGCGGTCCGTCCGGAGCCGCCCGGGCATCGAGCGAGCCGGAAATGACGTCGCCGGTCAGGTCCAGATCCGCCAGCAGGTAATCACCCGGTGCATCCAGCCGCTCGATCCGCAAATGTCCCGACGCGGCGGTAAGGGCCGCAATGTCGGCACTGGCTTCCACTTGCAGCCGGGCCTGCGGTCCGGCGACGCCTTCGGCCAGCGCGATCTCGGCAATCTCCAGCAGGCCCAGATGCAGGGCCGGTAGGTTGACCGGGCCGGAAGCGCTGTCCGGTGCAGTCTCCCGGCCGGCGGGACGCCGCAGGACACTCACCCGGTCCACGCTCAGCCGGTCGATCTGATAGGGGCCGGCGGCCAGGCTGCTCGCCTGCCAGTCCAGCGCGATGCTGTGGGCTTCCAGCCAGACACCTTCGGCATCGCTGAGCGTCAGCCGGTCGATGCGCAATTGCGAGAGCGGGTCTCCGGACAAGCCATCCAGCGCCAAGGTCTGGCCGGCCACGACCCGGCCGTCCAGCATGCGCATAACGGCCCAGCGGCCCGGCGCGGACCCGGCTGCCCAGCGCAGTCCGGCGCCGACCAGGATCAGGCTCAGCCCGATCAGGCCCAGCCAGATCGCGAACTGGATGAGAGGGGAGCGCTTCGCCATCTAGAAGGCCTGCCCGAGGCTGAAATAGATCTGGAACGGGTCCTCGCCATCGCGCCGGTCCAGCGGCGTGGCGATGTCCACCCGCACCGGGGCGAAGTCGAAATAATAGCGAAGCCCGATCCCGGCCGAGCTGCGGATCTGGGAAAAGTCCGGCTGGCTGGTATCGGCGGCCATGGCGCTGTCGACAAAGCCGACCACGCCCCAGCGCTCGCGTACCCGCCAGCGCAGTTCCAGACTGGTCTCCACCACGGACGTGCCGCCAAAGGGCGTGCCATCGGCCGCCAGCGGGCTCAGCGACTGGTAGTCGAAACCCCGCGCCGACCCGCCGCCGCCAGCATAGAAACGCTGGTCAGCCGGCATCGAGGTGGCCGTCGTGCCCAGGACCGAGCCCAGGCGCACGCGGGTCGCCGCGACCAGGTTTTCGCTCAGCCCGTGATAGGCGCTGCCGCGCATTTCCAGCCGCAGATACTGGCACTCGCAATCACCCAGCGTGGTGGCCGGGGTGACCTGGACCAGGCCCCTTATGCCGGCGGTCGGGTCGAGCGGATCATTGCGGCTGTCATAGCCGGCGACCAAGTCCAGCGCGGCCGTGATGACCTGGCGCTGACCGGCCGCATCGGTGACATCCGACCAGTCCAGACGCACGCCAGCCCCGTACAGGCGGCGGCCATCCTCGCGGGTGATCTCCGCGCCGATTTCCGCCTGATCCTGGCTGTAGGCGTCCGTATCCTCCGATTTGAGCTCGGTATGGACGAACAGCGTCTGGTCATAGCGGCGCCAGTGCGGTCGCGAGACCTGGGCGCCGACCGACTGGTTCAGCGTCGCCAGATTGCCCGTCAGCGTCAGGGTCTCATCGCTGCCCAGCAGATTGCGGCGGATCCAGCGGGCCGTGCCGCCGGCGCCTTCGCTGGTGGAATAGCTCAGCCCGGTTTCGATGGAATGGCGGGCGGACGGGGTCAGCTCGATCTCGACCGGACGGTGACCGTCCTCACCAACCTCGCCCAGGCTCACCCGGGCCGAGCGCACACTGTCCAGCGCATCAAGCCGGCGCTGATAGGTCAGCAGGTCTTCGCGGCTGGCCGGAGCCCCCGGTTCCAGCGGTGACATGCGCGCGATGAATTCCGGTCGCCAGGCGCCGGTCTCCCGGCTGATCTCGCCATAGGTGGACCAGGGGCCGGGGGCATAGCGGAAGGTGATCTGGCTGGTGGAGGCGGCATGGTCGACAACGACATCCCGTTCGCCAACGGCAGCATCCGGCCAGCCGCCCGCCTGCAAGGCGTGCAGGCCCCGCGCTTCGGCATCGATCACGGCCTGGGCGACCAGCGGGTCTTGCAGGGGAAGCTCGATGGCATCGAGGGCGACCGCCTGCGCGTCTTCATCGCCTCCGGTCTCGGCGGCAACCGAACTGATCCGGAAACGCGGCCCGGTCTCGATCCGCAGAACAGGTTGGCGCTCGGCTCCCAGGGCGGGCGTTACCGTGGCGGCATAATAGCCCTGGGATCGCAGCAGGCGCCGCGCCCGGCTGGCCGCATTGCGGGCCTGGCGCAGCGCGCTGGATGCGCCATTGGTGGAGGCAGACTGCTCGCCGATCGCCTGGTTGAGCGCGGTCAGCAAGGCGGTGTCCTCGACCCCTTCCACCTGGGCAAGGGGCTGGGCCCAGGCGGGCCCTGCAACGCACAAAACGCAAGCTGAAAGAAAAAGCGCTCTCACACCCGTCACCGAGACTGTCCAGCCCGGTTCTATAAGACCTCCCTTGGGAAGTCCTCCCCTTTTATGGGCCAGGCGGATTACCTGTCAGAGAGTTTTGCGGCGGGATGATGGCCGGGGCTGTGCAGCCCCTCTCCCCGGTGGAGGAGAAGGGCTGTGTGTGGCGTGTCCCCGTCAAACCGCCTGGCTGTGCTGGTTTACGGTCGCCTGGAAGGCCGGGTCGATGCGGGCCGCGATATTGCGGACATAGGGGCGGCCGGCCGGGGTGACGATCAGGCGGTCGGGGCGCAGAACGACCAGCCCGTCGGCGATAACGTCGGCCAGGGCCTCCGCGTCGAACCCGTCAGGGCCCGGCTCGACCTCGAAATCACACAGGAGCCGCGCGATCCGCTCGCCGGTCTCGCATTCGGTGGGCGTGCGTTCCAGTCCGCGCACCTGGACCGGGGTGCCGTTCTCCAGGGCCTGGGCATAGTGAGCCGGATCGGTGAGGTTTTGCAGATAGCCCTGCCGGCTCTCACTGATTGAAGAGGCGCCATAGCCGATCAGCACATCATAGGGATCGTCGGTATAGCCTTGGAAATTCCGCCGCAATTCGCCGGCTCGGGCGGCGCGCGCCAGACTGTCTTCCGGCCGCGCGAAGTGGTCGAAACCGATCGCGGCATAGCCGGCATCCTTCAAGCAGGCGGCCGCTGCATGCATCTGGTCGAAGCGTTCGCTGGCGCCAGGCAGGCGGTCCTCGGGAATGGCGCGCTGGTGCTTCTTGAACCAGGGCACATGGGCATAGCCGAACACCGAGACCCGGTCGGCGCCCATGTCGGCGACGGCGCGGGCCGTTGCTTCAACCCGCTCCACTGTCTGGGCGGGCAGGCCGTACATGATGTCCATATTGATGGCGAGGATGCCGGCGCGGCGCAGCCGCATGGCGGCGCGGGCGACGGTTTCTGCCGGCTGGATGCGGTGGATCAGGGTCTGCACTTCCGGGGACAGGTCCTGCACGCCCAGGCTGGCCCGGGTGACACCGGCGGCGGCCAAGGCCTCGGCCAGGTCTTCCGTCACACCGCGCGGATCCAGCTCGACGGCGATCTCGGCCTCGTCCGCGATCTCGAACCGGTCGCGGAAGGCGTCCATGATCCGGTGGAAACGCTCGGGCGACAGCATGTCCGGCGAACCGCCACCGAAATGGATGTGGTGCACAATACCGTTTTCCGGCGCCGGCCGGGTCCGGATCTCACGGTCCAGCGCGTCGAGATAGCGGGCCACCCGCTCATCCCGGTTCGGCACGGTCGTGTTGCACCCGCAATACCAGCACATCGTCTTGCAGAAGGGGATGTGGACATAGAGCGACAGGACCGGACGCTCCGGCTGTTCATCCATCCAGACCGACCAGTTCGCCGCGCCCACCCCGTCATGGAAACGGGTGGCGGGCGGATAGGAGGTGTAGCGCGGCACGGCTTCCAGCACATAGCGCTCCATGAAACGGGCGGGCTGGGTCGGAACGGCGTGGAGCATGTCGGTTTCCCTTTCGGGTCGGTCTGGACGCAATCGGGTCGGACCTGACAGGGTGTGCGGGCCGAGTTCACGCGATTGCGCGATGGTTTCGCATGGGTTGGGCGCAGACTAGACCCGATGTTCCTTCGCGCCATGTGCCCAAAGCGCGCAGCGACAAAAGGTTGCAGGGCGGCAGGTGGGCCGGGGGCCGGTCGACCGCTGGCTTCGGCTATGGTAGGGGTAACATTCTCGCTCTAGACTGATCGCGAGACTAGCGGGAAATCCACGATCGGAAGGCGTCCATGGCCGAACTCGTCCCAGTTGAACCGTTTGATATCGTTGTGTTTGGCGCGACAGGTGACCTGGCCCTGCGCAAGCTGATCCCGGCCCTGTTCCACCGCTGGTGCGATGGCCAGATCACCGAGGACAGCCGCATCATCGCCGCCGCCCGCGACACGCTCAGCGATGAGGACTTCCGGACGCTGGCCGCCACCCACATCATGACTGGCGATGCCTGCGCCGAACGTCAGGACAACTGGACCCGTTTCACCCAGCTCATCCACTACAGCGCCCTCGATGTCAGCCGGGACGGGGATGACTGGCTCGACCTGAAGGCGGCGCTGGATCCCGATGAAGACAAGATTCGCCTCTACTATCTGGCG
>NZLV01000226.1 GCA_002694345.1 Maricaulis sp. | reverse complement strand
GCATTTCCTTGTGTGACCGGAGGCGTGATACCGCCCTGCCCCGCTCGATCAAGCGAGGTCTGCATCAAGACGTGTTTCCGCTGATTGCAGGTTTCGGGCCTGTCAGCCGTTGAGGGACTTGGCCATGTGCCAGTTCTTCAAGGCGACACCATGGCGAACCGGCGCCTGTTCGCGCACGATCTCCCAGCCCTGACGCGTGAAGAAGGCCTTGGCCATGGTCGAGGCATCGCTGGTCAGACGGTTCAGCCCGTCAGCCTTGGCCTCCGCTTCCAGGATGCCATAGAGGTCATAGGCCACGTCGCGGCCGATATAGGCCGGTGCGACGAAGCCGAAATCGATATGACCATCCTGGCGCAGGGTCATGAAGCCGATCACCTCGCCCGCCCCATCCTGGGCTAGCCAGACTTTCTGGTCGGCCAGGCGCACGCGCCAGACTTCGGTCTCGGGCAGGTCCGGCGCCCAGGCGGCCCGCTGGCTCTCCGTATAGTCGGGCCCGGCCCCTTCGCGCACCGAGGTGAAGAAAAGGCGCGTCAGCGATCCCATGTCGGCATCACCGGCCCGGCGAATTGTCCAGTCGCTTTGGCTCACGGCCATCCTCCCTACCTCAAACTGCAGCGCGGATGGCTTGCACCACCTCTTCACCGCTTTACCATGACATACGGGAGGGACTGCCAGTTGGACAATGAGGAAAAGCCGAAGGATCGCTCATCCGAGCTGATCGACTCGATTTCCATTGCCGCCTTTGACGTGGACGGACGCATTTTCCGCACCGTCTGGCATTCCCTTGTGCGCGCTCCGGATGTGGCCCGCGACGCCCTTGCGGGTGATTATACACGCTATATCGCACCCATCCGCCTGTTTGTGGCGCTGTTCGGCCTGCAATTCGTCATCGCCAATCTGTTCGATACGCCGCTCACCGGCTCTCTGGAACAATTGGCGCCGACCCTCGAGCCCGATCGGATCAATGCCTGGCTGGCAACCGGCCAGATGCCGGATGGCACCGCGGTCACCACCGCCGATATCGATCGTGCCATGGAAGAATGGGGCAGCCTCTTCCTGTGGCCGATCACCATCATTTCCTCCCTGCCCTATCTGCTGACGCTGAAACTCTACCGCCCCTCCATCCCGTTCTGGGGGCATGTGCAGATCTACCTGACCTCGACCAATGCCAGCTTTTTGCTGATGGTCCTGATGATCCCGCTGCTCGGCCTGTCCTACGGCGTCTTCCTGGTCGGCATGGTCGCCGCCCTGGCGATGTATTTCTTCGTCATGGGATGGCTGGTGCACCGTTTCTACAGCCGCAGCACCACGGGCACGGTCCTGCGTATCCTGGGCCTGCTGGCGCTGGTACCGCTGGCGCTGCTGATCACGACCGTCTTGCAGCTCCTGGTCACGGCCTGGACCTTTGATCACGAATTCAACCTGTCTTTCGCCGAGCTGATGCAGCTCCTCTAAACCTCCCCAACCGAAGGAATCTCCGATGAAATCGCGTGAAATCCATCTCAATGAATACCTCAAGGGCGAACCGCGCCCGGACAATTTCTCGCTGGTCGAGGTTGATGTGCCCGCGCCCCAGGCTGGCGAAGTCACGGTGAAGAACCACTACATCTCCGTCGATCCCTATATGCGCGGCCGGATGAGCGGTATCCGCACCTATATCGGCCCGTTCGAACTGGGCCAGGTGATGGATGGCGGCGCCGTCGGCGAAGTGGTCGAATCCAAGGATGACCGCTTCAAGCCGGGCGATTTCGTCAATTCCATGCATGGCTGGCGCGAAGCCTATACGGCGTCGGCCGATGGCCTGACCAAGATCGACACGGACCTTCTGCCGGCCCAGGCCTATCTCGGCCTGGCAGGCATGCCGGGTCTGACCGCCTATGCCGGGATCAAGCGCATCATCGACCTGAAGGAAGGCGAGACGCTGTGGATGTCTGCGGGGGCCGGTGCCGTGGGCACGGCCGGCGTGCAATTCGCCAAGGCGATGGGCGCCACCGTGATCGCCACGGCCGGTGGCCAGGAAAAGTGCGACTTCGTGAAATCGCTCGGGGCCGACCACGTCATCGACTACAAGGCGACCGACAATCTCACCGCTGCCATCCAGGCCGTCGCCCCGAAGGGCATTGACGGCTATTTCGAAAATGTCGGCGGCTCACACTTCACGGCGGCGCTGAACGTGCTCAAACCCTTCGGTCGCATGGCGGCCTGCGGCATGATCCAGCGCTATAATGATACCCAGGCCGCGATGATCCCGGACAATCTGACCCAGATCGTCGGCAAGTCGCTCAAGATCCAGGGCTTCATCGTCTCCAATCATTTCGACCTGATGGAAACCTTCGTCGGCGATCTGGGCGGCTGGATGGCTGCCGGCAAGATCCAGCTGGCCGAGACCGTGATGGACGGGATCGAAAAAGCCCCGGACGCCTTCATGGGCCTCTTCACGGGCGCCAATACCGGCAAGATGCTGGTCAAGATCTAAACCGGATGATCCGGCTCCGGCCTCCCCCCAGGAGACCGGAGCCGGTTCCCCCTCGCGCGGATCAGTCGCGCATCAGCCGGCCGAGCGTCCAGCCGCCGGCCATCGCCGCCAGAATCGGCGACCAGGTCTCTCCCGCACCTGCGAGAATCGCACAGCCATAAACGGCCAATCCTGCTGCAAGTGCGAACGGGAGCAGGCGAATCGAACGATTCGTCATCACGGCATTAGGCTTTGGTTCACCCTGATACATGCCTTGAAATGTACGCAAATGGGGTGCCGAAGGCGAGTTTTGGCCGTTCTCCCAAGGAAATTGCAGTAAATCCGGCCCGATTCACCTGATATGGCTTGCAAACCGGGTTGGATATCGGCCTTCTTGCGGGGTCAACGAACACGCGGCAACACCAGACGATCACGATGACCGTGACCATCTGGCGCTGCGCCAACTGGGGGGAACCCTATGAACAATTCTGATCTCGCCAAAGCCGTCAGCGAAACGACGGGCCTGTCCCGCACGCAAGCTGGCGAAGCCGTCGACGCCGCGATCGAAGCCATCATCGGCTCCGTCAAAGGCAATGACAGCGTTCAGCTGGCTGGTTTCGGCACCTTCTACGCCAAGCACCGCGAAGCGCGTGAAGTCCGCAACCCGCGCACCGGCGAAAAAATGATGTCCAAGGCTCGCACCCAGGCGGCTTTCCGCCCGGCTGCTGCCCTGAAGGACATCTAATCAGTCCATTCGGGTTCTGATGAACGAAACGCCGCCCGGGCAACCGGGCGGCGTTTTTGTTTGGGGGCGGAGGCTCCCTCCTTCCCGTTGATAGGGAGGTGTCTGGTGAACGCCGCACACATCGTTCCAAACAAAAAGGCGGAGCCCGGAGGCTCCGCCTTTGTTCGTTTCACACTGAGTGACCATCTCAGGCCGCAGCAGCGGAATTGTTGGACCGGACCCGCTTGAGGCTTTCCGCGATGCGGAAGGCCATGTCGAGGGCCTGGTCGGCATTGAGGCGCGGATCGCACTGGGTGTGGTAGCGCGCAGCCAGGTCGGCCTCGGTGACAGGCTTGGCGCCGCCGGTGCATTCGGTGACGTCGTGGCCGGTCATCTCGAAATGGACCCCGCCCGGATAGGCGCCTTCGGAGTAGAGGACATCCATGAAGCCTTCCAGCTCGGTCAGGATGCGGTCGAAATTCCGCGTCTTGTAGCCGGAGGAGGCTTTCACCGTATTGCCGTGCATCGGATCGGAGGACCAGACGACCTTGCGGCCGGCCTCGGTCACCGCGCGGGCCAGGGCCGGCAGGTTCTTGCGGATCGTGTCGGCACCCTGGCGCACGATCAGGACCAGACGCCCGGCCTCATTGTCCGGATTGATCTTGTCGATCAGCGGCAGGAGTTCATCCGCCGTCATGGTCGGGCCGCACTTCACGCCGACCGGGTTGGAAATCCCGCTGGCATATTCCAGATGCGCACCATCGAGCTGGCGGGTGCGCTCACCCACCCAGATCATATGGGCGGACGTGGCGTACCACTGGCCGGTATTGGGATCGCGGCGCGTCAGGGCTTCCTCGAAGGGAAGGTGCAGCGCTTCGTGGCTGGTGAAGAAATCGACGGCTTCCAGGGACGGGGTGGAGTCCCGGCCGATGCCGCAGGCCTTCATGAAGTCCAGCGCCTCGGAGATCCGCGCCGCGGTTTCCGCATAGCGTTCCGCCGCCGGGCTGTCCTTGACGAAATCCTGGGTCCACTGGTGGACATTGTGCAGGTCGGCATAACCGCCCGAGGCAAAGGCCCGCAGCAGGTTGAGCGTCGAGGCGGACTGGTCGTAGGCGCGGATCAGGCGCTGCGGATCCGGCTCACGCGCTTCCGGCGTGAACTCGACCCCATTGACGCTGTCGCCGCGATAGCTGGGCAGGGAAACGCCATCGACCGTTTCCATGTCCGAGGAGCGCGGCTTGGCGAACTGGCCGGCGATACGGCCCACTTTCACGACCGGCTTGGATGCGGCGAAGGTCAGCACGACGGCCATTTGCAGGAGAACGCGGAACGTGTCGCGCACGCCCTCGGTCGAGAATTCCTTGAAGCTTTCCGCGCAGTCGCCGCCCTGCAGGAGGAAGGCATTGCCCGCACTCACATCGGCCAGCTGGCGGCGCAGCTTGCGCGCCTCACCGGCGAAAACGAGGGCCGGACGCGCGGCGAGTTCGCCGATGACGCCATCAAGCGCCGCCGTGTCCTTGTAGGTGGGCATCTGCATGACGGGTTTTTCCCGCCAGGATTTCGGAGACCAGGTCATATCACTCAGCTGCTTTCAATTCGGGCGGTGTCCATTTCTCCTTCATGGTCACCAGCTCTTCTGCACTCGTCGGATGCACGGCGCATGCCGCATCATACTGATCCTTGGTCAGGCCCGCCTTCACGGCGATGCCGGCCAGCTGGATCATCTCTGGCGCATCCGGCCCGACAATATGCACGCCGAGCACCCGGTCTGTCTCCCCGTCGACAACAAGTTTCATCATCATGCGGGAGGCGTCGTTGGAGAAGCTCTGCTTCATGGGGCGGAAAGAGGTCTTGTAGATGTCGATTTGCGCATATTTCTTGCGCGCATCGGCTTCCGAGAGACCGACAGACCCAACAGGCGGCTGTGTAAAGACGGCTGACGCAATGTCGTTGTGATCAAAGGCCGTCGGCTTGCCGCCAAACACCGTGGCCGCAAAGGCTGCGCCTTCGCGGATGGCGACCGGGGTGAGATTGACCCGGTTGGTCACATCACCGACCGCATAAATATTGTCGACGGAGGTCTGGGAATACTCGTCGACCTTGATCGCCCCGGCCCCGTCGAGTGCCACACCGGCCTTGTCCAGGCCCAGACCGTCCACATACGGCACACGGCCCACCGCATACATGACCACATCGGTATCGATGTGATGGCCATTGTCGAGATGGACCCGCTTCTTGCCATCGCCCAGATCCTCGATCTTCTCGAAGACGGAATGGGTGACAACGCGGACGCCGGACCGTACGAGTTCCTCGTGAACGGTGGAGCGGACATCATCATCAAAGCCGCGCAGCACGGTATCACCGCGATAAACCTGGCAGACCTCGGCGCCGAGGCCGGCGAAAATCTGCGCAAACTCGCAGGCGATATAGCCACCACCGGCGATCACGACGTGACCGGGCAGGTTTTCCAGATCGAAAGCCTCATTGGACGTGATGCCCAGTTCGGCGCCCTCGATCTGCGGGATGAAGGGCGTGCCGCCAACCGCGATCAGGATCTTGTCCGCGGTGACGGTGCGGCCGGACTTCACCAGTTTGATCGTATGGGCGTCCAGCAGCTCGGCGCGGTCCTCGATCAGTTCGACACCGGTATTGGCCAGATTGCGCGCATAGATGCCGGACAGGCGGCCGATCTCG